>JAZRRU010000028.1:0-6438 GCA_045651025.1 Eubacteriales bacterium | reverse complement strand
AAGTGTTTCCGGTTGAGCGCGTTAGCGCTATGGCACCCGCAACGGGAATCGAACCCATAACTAACCCTTAGAAGGGGTTTATTATATCCATTTAACTATGCAGGCATATGTTTGGTAACGCGAATATGGCACACATCGCGTACCGCTTCGAAAAAAGTCTCGCTCGCAATAAGATTCCGTTCAACCAAAAGAGCGCTTCACCATTTTAATCGTTGAAGAGCTGTTTTGTCAAGTGCTTTCGGGCAAATTTGTGCATATAATTGTAATACAGGCCTTCTGTTTGTTGAAAAATGTTATTGCAATCTTGAATGTACTATGATAAAATGATAACGAATTTTTATATAATATTTAATGGAAATGTGATTATGAAAAAAATTTACGAAAAAAAGGTTGTAAAATTCGGCGGCAGCTCCCTCGCTTCTGCTGAACAGATGACGAAATGCGCCGATATTATCAAGGCGGAATCCTCCCGTAGGTTCGTTGTGCCGAGCGCACCCGGAAAACGCTTCGACGGTGATACGAAGGTTACCGACCTTCTTCTTTCATGCCACAAAAAGAGCGCTTCGGGAGAGGATTGGTCCGCTGATTTTGCGGAGATAAAATCCCGCTATAACGATATCATAAAAGGTCTCGGACTTTCGACGAATCTCGAAAACGAGTTTGAAGTTATCGCAGAAAACCTGAAAAAGGGAACGACGTCCGATTACACAGCTTCTCGCGGCGAGTATCTCAACGGTATCGTTCTTGCTGACTATATCGGTTATGAATTTATCGATGCGGCAGAGGTCGTGTTCTTCGATGCTGATGGTAAGTTTGACGCAAACAAGACGAACACGGTTATGTCCCAGCGCCTTGCGGGCAAGAAGAACGCCGTTATCCCCGGATTCTACGGCTCTAACCCCGACGGAACGATAAAGACCTTCTCACGTGGCGGCAGTGATATCACAGGCGCGATCGTTGCGCGTGCCGTTATGGCTGATATCTATGAAAACTGGACCGACGTTTCGGGCTTCCTTATGTGTGACCCGAGAATCGTCGAGAATCCCCGTCCCATCAACATCGTAACCTACCGCGAGGTTCGCGAGCTTTCCTATATGGGCGCATCGGTTCTTCATGAGGACAGCATTTTCCCCGTTAAGATTGCAAGCATTCCGATCAATATAAGAAATACGAACCGCCCCGACGACGCAGGTACGCTTATCGTTACCTCGACCGACGGCTATAAGACCGACGATATCATCACGGGTATCGCAGGTAAAAAGGGATTTTCGGTTATTCGTATCGAAAAGGATATGATGAACCAGGAGCCCGGCTTCGGTATGAGAGTTCTTAAGGTTTTTGCCGATCTTGGCATCAACTTCGAGCACATTCCCTCGGGCATCGATACTATGTGTATCGTAGTCAACACCGTCGACATAAAGGGCAGGGAGTATGACATCGCATCCTCCATTCAGCGTGCGGTCAACCCCGACCATATTCACGTTGATAACGCTATGGGCCTCGTTGCCGTTGTTGGACGTAACATGGCAGGTCAGCCCGGTACCGCGGCAAGAATCTTTGCATCGCTTGCGAAGGAAAATATCAACATTCGCATGATCGACCAGGGCTCGAGCGAGCTTAACATCATCATCGGCGTTGACGAAAGCTCCTTCACCCGCGCGATTAAAACCATCTACCGCGAGTTCTGTTCCTGATGAAATATACCACCGTTCGTGAAAAAGGCGAGTTTACGCTCGTCGAAAAACGAAGTGAATTTATCGGATATTGCGCTCCCGTCACGACCGAGGCGGAGGCGATCGAGTTTGTCAACTCAATAAAAAAGAAGCATTCCGACGCACGCCATAACGTCTACGCTTACGTTCTGCGCGAGGGCTTTGCTTCCCGCTATTCCGACGACGGGGAACCGCACGGAACGGCAGGAATGCCCGTCCTTGATTCGATCAGAAAGGCGGGTATAACAGACGTTGCTGTCGTTGTAACTCGCTATTTTGGCGGCATTTTGCTCGGCACAGGCGGTCTCGTACGTGCTTACACTGCCGCCGCGACCGGCGCAATCGGTGCATCGGGCGTCGTCGAGGTCGGAACGTTCTCGCTGATAAGTATTTCCGCGAACTATTCCGACTATCAAAAAATAATGCCCATCATTTCTTCCGTCAACGGACGCATCGAAGACAGCGATTTCGGAACCGACGTTATGCTCACCGTGTCGGTTCGTGACGAAAACGAATCGCGCTTTCTCGCCGACCTGACCGAAACAACGAACGGCAGGGTGATCGCGAAAAAAACGGGAGAAAAATGCGACTTTATTTAGAAATTGACGCAGGCGTAAAAAAATCGATATAACGTTCTTAAAGACTGACGATTGAACTATCGTCGGTCTTTTTGTTATAATTATCGCAAGGGGAAAAAGGCAGAAAGGATGATTAATGAAAATATTACTTGATGCGGGACATTACGGCTATCAGAACCGAAGTCCCGTAGTGCCCGACTATTACGAGTCGGTAAGAATGTTCAAGCTCTGCGACTTGCTTGCGAGCGAGCTCAAAACGTACGGATTTACGGTTGAGAAAACGCGCGATGAACTGAAAAAGGATATCGCCGTGAACGAGCGCGGTCGAATGGCGAAGGGATTTGACCTTTTTATTTCGCTCCATTCGAACGCCGTAAGCGGAAACCGAACCGTGAACCGCACCGACGTTTATGCCGCGTACGATAAGCGAAATAATTCGCACGTCCTCGCCGCACTGATTTCAAAAACCGTCGCAGAATGCATGGGAGTCGAAGACGGCGGAGTTAAGACGAGAAAAAGCACGAAAGGCGATTTTGAGTATTACGGAGTTCTCCGAGGTGCGTCCTCGGTCGGATGCCCGCTTTATTTTATCGTCGAGCATTCGTTCCATACGAACGAGAAATCGGCGCGCTGGCTCATGAACGATGAGAATCTCAAAAAACTTGCGAGAATAGAAGCCGAAGCGATTGCGTCTTATTTTGGAATAAAAAACGAAGGAACGAAATCCGAAGTAAGCACTGCCGAGAAGATCGAACTTCCGATTCTTAAAAACGGCTCGCGAAGCTCGGAAGTAAAGACTATTCAAATCCTTTTGAAATCGTACGGTTTCAAGGGTAAGAACAAAAAGGTTCTCTCACTCGACGGCAGCTTCGGTAACAATACCGATTATGCCGTGCGCGAGTTCCAAAAATCGAAAAACATCTCGATCGACGGAATTGTCGGCAAACAAACGTGGGAAAAGCTTCTCAGAGGTTAACGAAAAAGATGCACTCATACTTGAGTGCATCTTTCTTATTCCACGTTATAATCGATATTACCGACGACGATCGTCACGTCGTCTTTCCAGAAAATTGTTGTGGTTTTTGCTTGATATGCCTCGCCCTCAAAGACGGACTTGCTTTTCTTGAAATAACTTCCGATGAAAACGTCTCGCTCGGGAGAGTTTTTCGTGATTTCAACGTATGCCTTTGAACTGAGAGGATTTTCTTCGCTGAAAACGGTTGCCGTGTAGGTTCCGTTTTCCGATTGAAGCGAGTTAGTGATCTCTTTCGTGACTACAAGCCCTGTAAATAGGTTCCATAAGTAAATTACAACGATCGCAATCGCGATAAATACCGAAAAAACGGCAGAAATTGCTTTGAATCCGCTGTCAGGTACGAACTTGGCGTACATCACGAAAATGCAAACAGCAGAGAAAAAGGCAACGAGAATTGAAAATTTCCATTCAGCATCCAAAAAGCAGAGCGCGTTGAGCAAGCTGATCGGAGGGAGGAGTATGAGTAAGATCTTTTCGGTAATTTTGCATTCGGGCTTTAGAATAAGCAGTGTAACGAGAGCACCGAGCGCAAAAAACGCCTGAATCGAAACCGTAAGGATATCGTTCGCAAGAACGAAATCAAACCCGTTAACGAACCCGATAAGCTCAAAAATAGGAACGGCGAGAAAAATTATGCAAAGTAAAATCGGCATTACCGTCATAAATATTTTCATAATATCTCCTTAACAACAGATATTCTGTCAATACCGTAGTATTCGAAGCATTCAATCGCCGTCTTGTCGATAACCTCGCCGCAAACTGCGATCGGAACCGCGGGAGGGCAGGAAACGCCGAGCTGTGAAAGAACGCGTCCCTCACTTTTGTGAATATCAACGAGCTCGCTTTTCGAGAAGATTGCCTCACGAATGCTCATTTTTCTGTTGAGGACCGAAACCATCGGCGGTTTTTCGGGAATCGGCTCGCGTTTTTTTATCGACGCGAACGCCTCAAATACTGTCGAAAATACCTCGTCATCGTTTTCGGGCGTGAACATAAGAACGACGAAATCGCGATCCGAAAACTCACAGATTACATTTTTCTGCTCGAGTAACTTGGCAACCTCGAACCCGAAATAGCCGAAACCTTTCGTCGCGACTGTGAGCTTGAGCTTTTCGTTCCCAATCAACTCAAAACCTAGCTTTTTGACGTCGGATTTCAGCTTTTCGACCTTTGAAGCCGTCAAATCAAGACGCGTTTTATATCCGTTTTCGATATAAGCGTTCGCAAGATCGAGAGACTCGAGAATCAAATAAGACGGACTTGTTGACGCGAAGAGCGCAAGCGCGTCTTTTGCCTTCTCTTTGAAAATATACGGCGCATTTCCCGAAATATGCAAATAAGCACCGCCTGTAAGAACGGGCAACGTCTTGTGTGCGGAGTCACAGCACATATCCGCCCCGAGATCGATCGGATGATATGATTCGTCCGTGAATTTAAGATACGCCCCGTGCGCGTTATCGACGATGAGGAGAGTATCGTGCCTCCTGCAAATTTCGGAGATACGTTTTATGTCCGCCATATCCCCGAGATAGTCGGGTGAGGTTATATAGAGCGCTTTTTTTCGTTCCTTCTGATTCGAGAGCGCGTTTTCAAGCTCGTATTCGTCGATATCGCAGGAAAGATAGGATTCATCGTTCTTTCCGAATATCCACTCAACGTCAACATCGTTGAGCGCGCAAGCCGAAATGAACGCTTTGTGTACGTTTCTCGCGGCAAAAACAAGAATATCTTCGTCGAGAAGCTTGAGAAGATAAACCATCGCGCGTATACAGAGCGACGAGCCCTCGGTGGAATAAAATGTGTGCGATTCGAAAAGGGAAGAGGCGTTTTCCTCGCTCTCGCGGATTATCCCGCCCGCTTCAAAAAGTGAATCTGCACCGTTAATTTCGGTTATGTCAAAATGCTCGCATCCGAGAAAGCTTTTGCCCTTGTGCCCCGGCATGTGAAGCCGTTTTGCGCTCGACTCGTGATATCTTTTCGCGAAATCAAAAATAGGCGTTTTCATTATACGTCGCCGAGCGATTTTGCAACCGCAACCATAATTGCGCATTCCATACGCTTCTTGAAAAGCTTGCAGCCGTATTCATAGATGCCCTTTACCGAGCCGGTCGAATGATATGCGTTCGCCGCACATCCACCCGAGCAATATAGCTTCGCCCAGCAATCTCTGCATTCCTTGCGTGCATAGACGTTGCATTCGAGGAATTCGTTCTGAATATCCGTGTTGTTAACACCATTAAATATATCACCGAGCTTGAACTTATCGTCGCCGACGAACTGATGGCAGGGGTAAAGATCACCCCAGGGCGTAACCGCCATATATTCGGTTCCCGAACCGCAGCCCGAGATACGCTTGTAGATACAAGGACCGCCCGAAAGATCGATCATATAATGATAGAACGTGAACGGCTTGCCTTCACGTTCGCGCTTGAGCATAAGAGAAGCGAGCTTTTCGTACTGCTCGAGAACGATGGGGAGATCTTCCGCGGTGAGCTCGGAGGGATCGCCCGAGGCGCAAACGACGGGCTCCATGCTCAACTCATCAAACCCGAGGTCGAGCATCGTTTCGATGTCCTTGAGAAAATCGGGGTTCGCGTGGGTAAAAGTACCGCGCATGTAGTAATTCTTGCCGCCTCGTGCGTCAACGAGCTTCTTGAACTTCGGGACGATTCTATCCCAGCTTCCGTTGCCTGCATAGTCAACGCGGAATCTGTCGTGAATCTCTTTTCTGCCGTCGAGCGAGAGAACAACGTTGCTCATCTCGCGGTTTGCAAAATCAATAACATCGTCGTCGATAAGAAGACCGTTCGTTGTGAGCGTAAAGCGGAAATTCTTGTTCTTTTCCTTTTCGATGCTTCTTGCATATTCAACGAGCTTTTTAACGACGTCAAAATTCATCAACGGCTCACCGCCGAAGAAGTCGACCTCAAGATTTCTGCGGTTGCCCGAATTCTCGACGAGAAAATCGAGCGCTCTCTTGCCGACCTCAAAGCTCATCACAGCTCTGTCACCGTGGTATTTCCCCTGACTTGCAAAGCAGTAGGAGCAGTTGAGGTTACAGGTGTGAGCAACATGCAGGCAGAGGGCCTTAATTTCCGTTACACGCTTTTTA
>JAZRRU010000027.1:0-8310 GCA_045651025.1 Eubacteriales bacterium | reverse complement strand
CTTTTTCGTACGGAGATCGATGCGCATACCGAGCATCGTGTTTATAAGACTGATACCCTCTGCGCCCGCAGATTCACACGCCTTTGCAATCGAAACGATATCGGTAACGTTCGGGGAAAGTTTTATGATGACCGGCTTCGTTGTGACCGATTTCACCGCACGGGTCACCTCGGCAGCCGCCTCGGGAGAAGTACCGAAGCTCATACCGCCTCCGTGGACGTTCGGACAGCTTACGTTAACCTCGAGCCAGCCGACTTGGTCGCATTTATCAAGGCGTTCGCAGGTGTAGGCATAATCCTCGACGGAAAAGCCGCTTACGTTCGCCATAACTTTTTTCGAAAAGCATTTTTCGAGCTTCGGAAGTTCTTCGGAAATAACCTTTTCGACACCGGGGTTCTGAAGTCCGACGGCGTTGATCATTCCCGCTTCACACTCGGCAATACGGGGAGTCGGGTTGCCGAAACGGGGGTCTTTCGTAGTACCCTTGAAGGAGAACGTTCCGAGAACGTTAATATCGTAAAGCTCGGCAAATTCATAGCCGTAGCCGAAGGTACCGCTTGCGGGGATAACGGGATTATCGAGCGTTATTCCGCAGAGTTCAACGTTCATTTTTCCCATAATATCTCCTCCTTCATAAGAACGGGGCCTTCCTTGCAAATGCGTTTATAGCCCGTGACGGTCTTGCAGGAGCAACCCATACAAGCACCGAAGCCGCATCCCATGCGTTCCTCGAAGCTATACTGTCCCGAGGTTTTTGAAGCGGAAAATACCGCTTTCAGCATAGGTTCGGGACCGCAACAGAAGGTATGCGTATAGTCCGCGTTTTCCATAAGTGCGGTGACGAATCCCTTCGTGCCGTGACTGCCGTCGACGGTAGTTACGCCGACTTCGCAACCCAACGCTTTGAATTCTTCTTCATAGAACACCTCGGACTTTGTGTTAAAGCCGAGGATTACGGAGACCTTTTTGCCTTCCGCAACAAGCTTTTTTGCAAGGAGATACATAGGGGGCACGCCGACACCGCCGCCGATGAGAAGCGGTCTTTCGCCCGAGAGTGAGGTGTCGTAGCCGTTACCCAAGCCCGAAAGCACGTCGAGGGTGCCCGAGGTCATTTTCGACATCTGTTCGGTACCCTTGCCGACGATCTTATAGATGATCGTAAGGGTATCGCCCTCGCAGTCGCACACGGAAATCGGACGGCGAAGGAAAAGTCCGTCTAATTTAATATTCACGAACTGGCCCGACGCGGTAACGGCGCTCGTATCGCCTTTGAGGCGCATACGCATTACCGAGTCGGTCAATTTTACGTTTTCTGTGATTTGAAAGAGGCCTTGAAGCATAATTTCCGCCTTTTTTTATGAATCGATTGTAGAAATGGTCAACGTAGTTTCTTCGAGTACGTCGAGGAGAACGCGAACGGTATCGAGCGCAGTGAAGATAGTAACGTTGTTATCGGTAGCGCAACGGCGGATTTCATAGCCGTCGTATTTCTGCGCGTCTTCGCCGATATCACGCGTATTGATAACGTAAGCGATATGTCCCTGACGGATAGCATCGGGAATTTCGTTCGGGTCTTCGCTGATCTTCTTGAGAACGTGGGTTCTGATGCCGTTGCTCTTCAAGAAGTTCGCCGTGCCTGCAGTTGCCTGAATGTTGAAGCCGAGGTTGTAGAAACGACGGATGAGAGGAAGCGCTTCTTCTTTGTCTTTATCCGCAACGGTAACGAACACCGTGCCGTAATTCTGCAAGTGCATGCCCGATGCCTGAAGTGCTTTGTAGAGTGCGCGGTTGATCGTATCGTCATAGCCGATCGCTTCACCGGTAGACTTCATTTCGGGAGAGAGGTAAGCGTCAAGTCCGCGGATCTTGCTGAACGAGAACACGGGAACCTTTACGTACCAGCGGGATTTTTCATCGGGATAGATATCGAAGATGCCCTGTTCCTTCAAGCTCTTACCGAGGATAACCTCAGTCGCGATGTCAGCGAGACTGTAGCCCGTTGCTTTCGAGAGGAAAGGAACGGTACGGGAAGAACGGGGGTTAACTTCGATTATGAACACGTTATCATCGTCGTCAACAATGAACTGAATGTTGTAAAGACCGATGATGCCGATTCCGAGACCGAGCTTCTTCGCATACTGAAGAATCGTGCCCTTTACTTTATCGGAAATACTGAACGAGGGGTAAACCGAGATCGAGTCACCGCTGTGGACACCGGTACGTTCAACAAGTTCCATAATACCGGGAACGAAAACGTCGCGTCCGTCGCAGATAGCGTCGACTTCGACTTCTCTACCCATGATATATTTATCAACGAGAACGGGTTTATCTTCATCAATTTCAACCGCGGTACGCAAGTAACGGCGGAGCTGTTCCTCGTTTGCAACGATCTGCATCGCTCTGCCGCCGAGAACGAAGCTCGGACGAACGAGAACGGGATAGCCGATCTCTGCAGCAGCAGCAATACCGTCTTCGATTTTCGTAACTGCCTTACCCTTCGGCTGAGGAATGTTGAGAGAAGCAAGTATTTTTTCGAACGAATCACGGTTTTCGGCACGCTCGATAGCATCGCAGTCGGTACCGATGATCTTAACACCGCGCTTCATAAGCGGTTCGGCAAGGTTGATCGCCGTCTGACCGCCTAACGACGCCATAACACCGATCGGTTTTTCGAGCTCGATGATGTTCATAACGTCTTCGGGAGTGAGGGGTTCGAAATAGAGTTTATCTGCCGTTGTATAGTCAGTGGAAACGGTTTCGGGGTTATTGTTGACGATGATTGCCTCATAGCCCGAGTTTTTGATCGTCGTTACAGCGTGAACGGTTGAATAGTCAAATTCAACACCCTGACCGATACGGATGGGTCCTGCGCCGAGAACGATGATTTTTTCTTTATCGGTAACGATAGAAGTGTTCTCGCCGGTATAGGAAGAATAGAAATACGGGATATACGCACCGGTGTGGCAGGTATCTACCATGCGGTAGACGGGGAACATTTTCTGTTCTTTTCTGATATTGAAGACTTCGATTTCGGTCATGTTCCAGAATTTTGCGATAATCTTATCGCAGAAGCCCATCTTCTTTGCTTCGGCAAGAACAGCCAAGTCGCCGACGTTCGCAATCAATTTCTTTTCCATCGCGACGATGTTTGCGAACGCTTCGAGGAAGTATTTCGTAATCTTCGTTACGTCGAAGATAGTATCGAGAGATACGCCGTTACGAATCAATTCGCAGATTGCAAAAACGTTATCGTCTTTGAATTCCTTGATATAATCAAGAAGCTCGTCGACCGACTTGTTTGCAAATTTCGGGATCATATAGTGGTCGGCGCCCGTTTCGAGAGAGCGAACCGCCTTCAAGAGACATTCCTCGAGGTTGCTTCCGATGCTCATGATTTCGCCGGTTGCCTTCATCTGAGTGCCGAGGGTGTTGGGTGCGGTAGCAAATTTATCGAACGGGAAGCGAGGAAGTTTTGCGATGATATAGTCAAGCGCGGGTTCGAAAGCCGCGTTTGTGTTCGCGATAGAAATATCCTCGAGAGCCATACCGACAGCGATCTTCGCGGTAACACGCGCGATCGGGTAACCACTCGCTTTTGATGCAAGTGCGGAAGAACGCGAAACGCGGGGATTGACCTCGATGAGATAATAGTTGCTCGAGTTCGGATCGAGTGCGAACTGAACGTTACAGCCGCCTTCGATCTTGAGCTCGCGGATAATCTTGATTGCGCTGTCGTTGAGCATCTTACGGTCATGTTCGCTCAAGGTCATGATCGGAGCAACAACAATCGAGTCGCCGGTGTGAACGCCGACGGGGTCGATATTTTCCATACCGCAGATAGTTATTGCATGGTCGTTCGAGTCACGCATAACTTCAAATTCGATTTCTTTGTAGCCCTTGACGCTCTTTTCGATAAGTACCTGATGAACGGGAGATAGCTTGAACGCGTTCATACCTATTTCAACGAGTTCGTCTTCGCTGTAGGCAAAGCCGCCGCCCGTACCGCCGAGGGTGAACGCAGGACGAAGAACAACGGGGTAACCGATCTCTGCCGCTGCTTTCTTTGCTTCTTCGATATTATAGGTGATTTCGGAGGGAATCGTGGGCTCGCCGATAGACTGGCAAAGCTCTTTGAAAAGCTCTCTGTCCTCTGCCCTCTCGATGCTCTCGCTGCTCGTGCCGAGAAGCTCGACCTCACATTCGCGGAGTACGCCCTTCTTTTCGAGCTGCATAGCGAGGTTAAGACCCGTCTGACCGCCGATGCCGGGGAGGATCGCGTCGGGACGCTCGTAGCGAAGAATTTTCGCAACGTATTCGAGAGTGAGGGGTTCCATATATACCTTATCGGGGATTGTGGTATCGGTCATGATCGTCGCAGGGTTCGAGTTGCAAAGCACGACCTCATAGCCCTCTTCCTTCAAAGCAAGGCACGCCTGAGTTCCCGCATAGTCGAATTCAGCCGCCTGACCGATGACGATAGGGCCCGAACCGATAATCAAAATCTTTTTCAAGTCTGTTCTCTTTGCCATTTTGTTTCTCCTGTATCTGGTTAATTATTTACGTTTTTGTAGACGACTTTTCCGTTGCATACCGTAAGCACGCACTCGCCGAAAAGCCGTTCGCCCGTAAAGGGCGTCGCTCTTCCCATCGTAAGGAAGTCGTCGGGGTTCACCGTGAATTCGCGGTTCAGATCCCAAACGGTTATATCATCGCCGAAGGGGATGCCGAAGCGTTCACGGGGATTTATGCAGAGAAGGTCAACGAGCTTTTCGAGCGTTAAGACCTTCGTTTTCACCAATTTCGTGTAAAGCACGGGAAGTGCTGTTTCCAATCCGACGATACCGAAAGCGCTCTTTTCGAGTCCTTTCGATTTTTCCTCGGCGGAATGAGGCGCGTGATCGGTCGCAATCATATCGATCGTGCCGTCGCAGATACCCTCGAGCAATGCTTCACGGTCTTCCCTGCCGCGGAGCGGAGGGTTCATCTTGAAGCGTCCGTCTTCCTGAAGATCGTTCTCGTCCATAACGAGATAATGAGGTGCGGTCTCACAGGTTATATCAACGCCTTCTTTTTTCGCGTTTCTTATTGCTTCGACGCTTTCCTTCGTCGAGATGTGACAAACGTGATATTTACATCCGATTTCTTTTGCGAGCTTTATGTCACGGATGATCTGTTCGTATTCACTCGCCGAGCAAATCCCGCGGTGGTTATGCGCTCTTGCATACACACCGTCGTGGATATAACCGCCTTTGAGCAGTGAGTTAACCTCGCAGTGAGCGACGATCATCTTATCGAGCGATTTCGCTTTTTCCATCGCAGAGCGCATCATCGAATCACTCTGCACTCCCCTGCCGTCGTCGGAAAACGCGATCGCATATTCCGAAAGAGCGTTCATATCAACGAGCTCATTGCCCGCCTCGTTGACGGTGATGGATGCATAAGGGTAAACGTTGATGCACGCGTCGCGGGAAATAATATCCGTCTGAAGTTTGATATTTTCGACGCTGTCGGGAACGGGGTTCAGGTTCGGCATCGTGCAGACCGCGGTATAACCGCCGCGAGCCGCCGCGCGGGAGCCGGACAGGACCGTCTCTTTATAAGAAAAGCCCGGTTCACGAAAATGCACATGCACATCGCAAAATCCGGGAAAAATACAATATTCAGCCGAATCGGAAAGCAATTCGGAAAAAGAGGAAAAAACACCCTCGGTGTTAACATCGATCGCGGGATGTGTAGCAGACGAGATGAATTTGTGTTTACGCAATGCGGACATATCTTACCTCTTTATACAAAAAGCGCAGAATTTTTCGTGCGCATTTATTTCAAAAATTATATCACGATACGGCATTATTGTCAATATGACATTTCGAACAAAAGCAACAACTTTTATCCGAAATGTCACATCATTTTTTACATCAGAGCAGGTCCTTGCGGAGCTCCTCGGGAGAGCGCATGCTTAAATAAGCCGGTGCGATATCAAAAACGGTCTTGCAGCCCTTTGCACCCTCTCTGTTGAGGCGGTAAGCTGCACGCGCATAGGCAACGATAACCGACGCGGTGAACTCGGGGTTTGAGTCGAGCTTTAGCGAATATTCGATGATATGGTTGTGCTCGGAATTGAGCCCCGTTTTCCCGCTTCTTATAACGAATCCGCCGTGGGGAATGCCCGAATGGTCGCGTTTCAATTCTTCGAGCGTGATGAAATGAACTGTCGTGTCATAATCGGCAAAATAGTTGGGCATGGTTTTAATTTCATTTTCGATACGTGCCTTATCCGCGCCCTCTTCTGCGACGACGAAGCACTCGCGGAGATGCTTTTCGCGCGTTGAAAGCTCGGGGTTCGAACCGCTTCTTACGGCATCAAGTGCAGAATCAACGGGGATAGTATACTGCTTTGCGTCGAGAACGCCGTCGATACGTCTTATTGCATCGGAATGCCCCTGCGAAACACCTTTTCCCCAGAAGGTGTAGTCCTTGCCCTCGGGGAGAATCGCGGATGCATAGAGACGGTTGAGAGAAAACATACCGGGGTCCCATCCGCAGGAGATAACGGCAACCTTACCCGAAGCGGAAGCAGATTCATCAACATTCGAAAAATGCTCGGGGATGCGAGCGTGGGTATCGAAGCTGTCGACGACGTTGAAATACTTCACGAGCTCGGGAGTCTGCACGGGAAGGTCGGTCGCGCTTCCGCCGCAAAGGATCATAACGTCAATATCGTTCACGAGCTCGGGCGCTCTGTCAACGTGATAAACGGGAACGCCTTCGGTCGCTATTTTCAAGGTCTCGGGTGCACGACGGGTAAATACCGCCGCCAAGGTCATATCGGGGTTCTGGCGAATCGCGGCCTCAACGCCTCTTCCGAGGTTACCGTAGCCGAAAATACCTATTCTTATACTCATTTTACTTTCCTCCGTGGGAGTTGAAATTTCTGAAAATTATAATATCACATAATAATACGATTTACAATATTTTCCGAGCAAAAAATCACTCGACAACCGTATATTCAAGCATTTCGTAATGGAGCTTCGTGCCGACGTCAACGCCCATCGGAAGAAGCGCCATCGCGATAAAAAGCTCATCGTCGGACGATGAATCAAGTTCGCGAAGGTAGGCATATTCGCCTTCAATTTTTGTTATCACGTAATCTTTCGGAGTCATATTTGTCCTTTCAGGCATTTACGCCGACGGTTTTTCGAGGAGAATTATCTCCCAGTTATAGTTATGGAATTCGAGATGGATATTATATGCCGAGGTTTCTGCGTATCCATTTTCGGTCAGGTGGCGGTAGCACTCTCCCCTGCCCATCGTCCAGACGCGGTTCGGGAGCGGTTTGATCTCGGAAAAGCTGTTTATTACCGTATAATCTCTGCCGAAAGCGCAGAAGGTTTTTTCGATACGCCAGTCGTTCACGTTATAGTAGCAAACGGGATTTTCGGGGAACATGACCGTCATAACGTAAACGCTTGCGTCGTCTATGAGGAACTCGTCGTCCTCTTCGATGAGCGGTTCGAAGGTATCAAGAACCGTGTTCGAGGTTTCGTCATACATCAATTCGTAGTAATAATTCGTCTGAACCGAAAACATTCCGAGAAGCAACACGACCGCTATTATTTTTGACGCATTGAAGCGGAGCTTCGAGATGAGCAGTGCAATCATGAAGAAGAGAAGACCGCTGATTACGACGGTATAGCGGATATAATAGATCGCGCGGAAGAGCGAGATCACCAGCGTTGCACCGATCAAGCCGTAATATGCTTTGAGCGAGCAGATAAGCGCGCTTTTTTCTTTTTCGTCGAAGCGGTTTTTCTTCACGAAATAATAGAGCAGTACTCCCGCTATGCAATAAAGCAAGAAGAAGAAAAATCCGTTTATTGAATACTCGGGGTTGATGTAATCCTTTTCGATTCTTTCGACAAACACCTTCAAAACGTCGCCGAGGATATGATAGGACGCGAGGTCAAATCCGAGGTCGGGCCATTCGATTTTTATCCACGTTGCGCCGCCAAGGAGTATCTGCACAAGAAACACGATTCCGCCGGGGATATACGAGCCGATCTGAATCGCGGCGTTTTTGAACCATGTTTTTATGCATAGGTCTTTCTTCTTCAGGTAATAAAGCATTACAAGGTTGATCGAAGCAACCGCAAAAAGACCGAAATAGTGCGTGTATGCCGAAGCAATCGAAAACACGAGGAAGAGGATACGGTTCTTCTTCGAATCGGGTTGTCTGAAGCTACGGAAAGCGTAGATTGCCGCCAAGGTTACAAAATACGCCGCCCAGGTATACATTCTTATCTGCAGAGCGTA
>JAZRRU010000026.1:0-9260 GCA_045651025.1 Eubacteriales bacterium | reverse complement strand
GAGCGCGTCGTTCTCGGCGCTTGACTTTCCGAGTCACGATATCGTTTGTGAGACGCGCATCCGTTACCGCGCGCCGTTCGTTAAAACTCGGCTCATTCCTCTCGGCGAGGGCAGGATGCGCGTTGAATGTGAGTCGCCCGTCCGCGCCGCAACACCCGGTCAGTCGGCGGTGTTCTACGACGGGGATACCCTCCTCGGCGGCGGAGTAATCGCTGACGCTCTCCATTAAAAATCTGCGATTTTTAATGGTTCTTTGTGATGTCCGTACATTCGCATCTTCGCGCCTCCTGCTTCGCACTCGACACTCGCGGACATCATAGGTATAAAAATCGACGCACATGTCGCCGATTTTTATGGAATTTAATTGTAGAAAACGGCGTCGTCGGGTGCTGTTTTTCATTCTGCTACGCGCTTTTTGAGGTGATATGGTTCAAACAAAAAAACGGACTCAAATCGAGTCCGGTTTATACTATTTTCAGAACATAAGATATCGCGAAGTAGTTCGGTCTTACCCGAAATACGAATCGATTACTCGAAATAACGGTATTTTTTGCCGTTAGGAAGCGTAATCATCTTCGAGGAATCCTCATCCGCGCCGAGAATAAATCCGTCCTCGCAAGCCGTTCTCACGTTCTGCTTGACCGAACCGCTTATCGCGCGCTCGATATCACCGCAGACCGCCGCCGCAGTCGGGAGACTGCCTGCGCCCTGACCGTAGAAAACAACTTCGCCGACCGCACTGCCCGTAACGCTGACAGCGTTGAACGCTTCGCGGATGGCGTGGAAGAGGGAAGAATTTCCGACGAGGTGGGGTGCAACGAGGATCTTCGCCTTGTCGCCGACCTTTTCGGCAACGGCAACGAGACGGATGACGCAACCGAGCTGTTCAGCGAGCTGAATGTCCTCGCTCGTGACGTCCTCGATACCCTCGATGACGGGAACGCTCTGATAAGAAATATATTTGTCAAACGCGATGCCTGCAAGGATCGCGATCTTTCTTGCGGAGTCAAGACCTGCGATGTCCGCATGGGGATCAGCTTCGGCATAGCCGAGACGCTGTGCATCGGAAAGTGCTTCCGCGAGAGACTTGCCCTCGCTCTGCATGTGAGTGAGGATATAGTTCGTCGTACCGTTGAGGATACCTGCAACACGGGTGATATCGTCGGAAGCGAAGCAGGAGTTGAGGGGCGCGATGATCGGAATACCGCCGCCGACGCTCGCCTCATAAAGATAAACGACGCCGTTTTCTTTTGCGACCGCTTCAAGCTCGGGACCGAACTTGTCAACAACGGCTTTGTTCGAGGTGACGACGTTCTTGCCCGCTTTGAGCGCGGCAAGAGAGAACTTATAGGCAACGCCGTCGCCGCCCATCGTCTCCACAACGATGCTGACGGTCTCGTCGTTGATGATTTTGTCGAAATCTGTCGTAACTCTGTCTCCGAGCGGATGATCGGGGAAGGTACGAAGATCGAGGATATATTTTATGTTAACATCGGAAAGGGGCTTCTTGCTGCAACGGGAAATCGCTTCATAAACGCCGCCGCCGACAGTGCCGAATCCGAGAATGGCTATATTCGTCATTGCGAACTACCTCCATTTTATGATATCTCGATGATTCTAGCATAAAAAACGCATTATTTCAATACCTATTTGCAATAAATATCGTCAGAAGCGTTGATTTTTGACTTTGAATGGTGTAATATGTACACGGTATATTTTAGTTATAAAAAAGGACATCGGATTTGAAAAACATTTGTGTTGACAAAATACCCGATACGGTATTCAGATATTTCGAGCACGAGGGCATCGTTTTGAGCGATGTGCTTCTTTCGTTGCGCAGTGATATCCTTCTCGACGGAACTCGCGGTGATTGCTTCATTCTTGTGATGAAGGACCGCTTTGCGGTCGCCGAGGGCTTCCTCGTCTTTTCGTCCGACGGACGTAACGCCGACGGGGGTTCGATTCGTAACGAGAGCTTCTCCGTGACGCGGTTTGAGGTTATTCCGATTTCCGAGATCGGTGACCCGACCGCCGAACAGCTTATTTCCACGGGACGAGTTACCGCCGAGTTTGGCGGCGAATCGCGACTTATCTACAACTTTTCTTCGACGTTTAAGCATTCCGCGTCGGTGTTCTGCCGTGCGGTTGCCGACCTCAAAAAGAACGGCGACCTTGACGAATCGGTCTATTCCGACGAGGACTACAAAAAACACGCCTGCCCGAAATGCGCGCGCCGTTATCCCGACGAGGAGCTTAAAATCTGCCCGCACTGTATGGACAAGGCGCGGCTCATCAAGCGTCTTGCGACGCTTTTCTTCCGCTACAAACGCTCGATAATCCTCGTGCTTCTTTCGTTTGCGATGATTGCGGCGCTCGGTGTTATCACGCCTTACGTCAGCAACGAGCTTCTTTATGATGAGGTGCTCGGCAACGCGGACTCGACCTCGGTCGACGTTCTGAAAATTATTTTGCTCATCATCGGCGTTCGCGTTTGTATGCTTTTCGTGAACCTTATTTCCAACGCAATTTCGGCGACGGTCGCGGCGGACGTTACCTACGACCTCAAGAAGATGATATTCAACACGATAAGCAACCTCTCGCTCGGGTTCTTCACGAACCGTCAGACGGGTGGACTTATGACGCAGGTCAACCGCGACAGCACGACGCTTTATTGGTTTTTCTGCGACGGGTTCCCGTTCCTCGTGCTGAATATTATTCAGCTTACCGTTATCGTCTGCGTTATGTTCACGCAGAACTTCGTGCTCGCGCTTTATACGTTCATCACGATACCGATATTTTTCGGTACGTTCAGGCTTCTCCACAACGCGTACGACAAATTCTATGCAAAAGCGTACTCGAAGGGCAGGTCGTTCAACTCGCTCGTTTCCGACGTGCTCAACGGTATGCGCGTCGTAAAATCGTTCTCGCGTGAGGACGAGGAGGTTCGCCGTTTTGGGAAGATAAACGTTGACGTTGCCGAGGCGAGAAACGATATTCAGGTGTTTACCTCCCGCGTTTTCCCGTTTCTTAATTATTTGCTTCGCATCGGCTCTTACGTTGTATGGGGCATCGGCGGTTGGCAGGTCATGAACGCGACGGGCGGCATGAGCTACGGTCGTTTGATGGCGTTCATCGGCTATTTTGCGCTTATCTTCGGCCCGATCGAGATGCTTGCCGACGTATCGAACTGGTGGAGCGAGACACTCAATGCGCTTCAGCGCCTTTTTGAGATACGCGACGCTCAGCCCGAGGTTCGTGAATCGGCAACGCCTGTCACTCCGGAAAAATGCGATGGTTCTGTAGAATTCAAGAACGTTTCCTTCTCCTACGTTGAAAACCGAAAGGTCATCGATGACGTGAGCTTTTCGATCCCCGCGGGCACAACGCTCGGCATCGTCGGTCAGACGGGTGCGGGAAAGAGCACGCTCGCAAATCTGCTCACGCGTCTCTATGACGTGAAAGAGGGCGGAATATATATCGACGGCGTTAACATAAAAGACCTTCCTTTTGAATACCTGCGCGAGAACATTGCGATCGTCTCGCAGGAGACCTACCTCTTCCGCGGAAGTATTCTCGATAACATCCGCTATGCTTCGCCGAACGCGAGCAAAGAGGACGTCATCGCCGCGGCAAAAACCGCGTCTGCTCACGATTTTATCGTGAAATACCCCGACGGATACAACACCGAGATCGGGTTCGGTAAAAAAGAACTCTCGGGCGGTGAGCGCCAGCGAATCTCGATTGCGCGTGCGATTCTCAGAAACCCGAAGATACTTATTCTCGACGAGGCAACCGCCGCGATGGATACGCAGACCGAGCGGAGCATTCAGGAATCGCTCGATCGTCTTACAAAAAACCGCACGACAATCATCATTGCGCACCGACTTTCGACCCTGCGCGATGCGGATAAGCTCGTTGCTATCGAAAACGGACGCGTTGCCGAAAGCGGAACCGCGGTCGAGCTTCTCAAACAAAAGGGCGTTTACTACAAGCTCTACAAATTGCAGGCAGAAGCACTCAAAACCGCCGGCATCAGCGAGTGATCGTCGCTTCGCTCCCAATCAAAAACGAGTTTTTGATTGATTTTTGGATGTTCGTGCATTCGCATCTTCGCGCCTCACACCGATACCCCCACAAAACAAGTTTTGCGGGGATTCCATGCGGTGCTCGGCACTCGCGGACATCATAGGTATAAAAATCGACGAGGGGGTCCCCGAAAATGCTTGCATTTTTGGGGTTAACGATATGTCGCCGATTTTTATGAAATTCTTAATTGTATTAAACCTCTCTCCGCGGTTGAAAGGAAAAACAAACTCAACCTACACCGCGGGCATAAAAAACGATTCGCGGCGGATAACGAAGCAAGCAAACCTAACCTACACCGCGGAAAGGAAAAAAGATGAACGAAAATTTTCTTGATATGGCGGAGGTCACCTATCTGACTTCCGAAAACTCGCGTTTTTATCTTACAAAAAACGGTTTTCCTGCGCTCGAAGCCATTCTTCCGAAGTTCGGCGACGACCTTGAGGAGACCGACAAAACACCCATCAAGCAGGACTTCGGCAGAGTTTATTTTCACCGATGCTTTCCTTTTGAGGTGCCTGACGAGTATATCTCGGTGCTCAACAAGGACGGCCGTGAATACGCGATGATACGCCGTATTTCCGACCTGCCCGAGGACGCGCAAAAGATAATCAACGCCGAGCTTGAACGCAAATATTTCTGCCCCGTTATCGAAAAGATAAATTCGCTCAAGGAAAAGCTTGACTATTCGTTCTGGGAAGTCAAGACCGATATGGGCGACATGAGCTTCTCGATGCACGACACTTATCGCAACATCGCGCGTGTCGGCGGCGGAACGCTTATACTCACCGACGTTGACGGAAACCGATTCCGTATCGAGGACGTCGCGAAACTTGACAGAAAGAGCTTTAAGAAAATAGAGCTTTACTTGTAATTATGAAAAAAAGAGCAAAAAAACCGACTCCGTTTGACGTTCTCAGGAACGATCTGAAAAAGGAACTCGGAAACGACGAAAAACTTCATATTTTTCCGTACGACCTTTCGTTTGAGAACAAAAGGGCTTTCGGTGTTTGCGCTCTCTCGGACGGAAAACTCTTTTTCCGTGAGGAAGGGAAGGACGAAACGAGAGTTATCGAGCTTTCCTCGCTCGGCGAGATAAGGTTCGTCCAGAACTGGGGTTGCGTTTCGCTTGAATCGAGCGATGAAAACGGCGATCTCGAGCTCTGCCGTGCCGAGATGTCGTTATCACAGATTTTCCGCATCGCGGCGCGAAAGCTCGAAGCGGCAAGAAAGGGCGAAGAAATCCCCGAGCCGAAGCAGAACAAATGCAAAAAATGCGGCAGACCGTTCAAACGCGGCATGACGACCTGCATCGACTGTACGGATAAGAAAAAACTCTTTTCGCGATTGCTTCCATATGTAAAACCGCATTGGAAGACCCTCATCGGCGCGGCGATCTTCCTTGTGACGATATCGCTCATAAACGTCGTTCTCCCGATGATAAACAAGATAGTCATCAATGATTATATCGCAAACCCGAACGTACCCGAGGACAAGAGCGGTTTCATATGGCTTGTCATACTTATGGCGTTTCTCGGACTCACGAGCGCCGTTGCAACGATGTCGCGAGGGCTTTGCATCGCGAAATCGGGCAAGGGCATGCTCGTAAAGCTCCGCGAGGACGTCTATGGCAAACTGCAGTCGCTCTCGCTCACGGGGCTCAACCGCCGAAGCGCGGGCGAGCTTATGCACCGCGTCTCCGAGGACACGAACGAGATACGCGATTTTGTTATCTGGCTCGTGCCGAGCTTGCTCCAGCAGGGGCTCACGCTCTTTACGGTCGCGTGTATCCTATTTGCGTTCAACTGGAAGCTGACGATACTCGTTATAATCCCGATCCCGCTCCTTGCGGTGCTGTTCCGAGTTCTTCATAGATTCACTCATCGGCTCTACCGCCGTCAGTGGCAGATGGAAACCGATGCGGGCACGCTTATGCACGACGTTTTTTCGGGTATGCGTGTCGTAAAAACCTACGGGACAGAGAAGCACGAGGAAGCGCGGTTCGACCGCGCGGCGAAGAGAATCGCCGATATCTCGAAGAAAAACGAGCGCACGTGGAATCTTATAATGCCTTTTGCATCCTTCCTTTTGAGCTTCGGCGAATATGCGGTTCTCTTCTTCCTCGGATGCGAGCTCGTCGGTGACCCGTCGTTCATTGTTTCGGGGAATGCGGGCTTCGCGCTCGGTGATTTGATGCAGTTTACGACCTACGTCGGGCTTATGTACGAGCCGATAAGATGGATGTCGAACGTTCCGCGCCGTATCGCAAGAGCAACGACCTCGCTCGCGAAGATAACCGAGCTCATCGACGAAAAGAACGAGATGCAGTCGCTCGGAGACGAACGTACCGAGATCGACGGCAACCTTTCGTTCACGAACGCAAGCTTCGGATATGAAGACGCCGAGCCCGTTCTCAAAAACATAAATCTTGACATCAAAAACGGCGAAATGGTCGGTCTCGTCGGCAGAAGCGGCGTTGGAAAGACAACGCTTGCAAACCTCATTTTGCGACTCTATGACCTGACGGACGGTAGCTTTACCGTTGACGGAAAGGACGTCCGTGCGATAGAACAGAACGCCTACCGTTCGCAGATCGGCGTCGTCTTGCAGGACACGTTCCTCTTCAATGGCACGATCTATTCGAACATCGCCTACGGAAAACCGAACGCCGAGAGGGAAGAGGTCGTCCGCGCCGCAAAGCTTGCGAACGCGCACGAGTTCATCATGAAACAGCCCGACGGCTATAATACTTATGTCGGCGATAAGGGAAGTACACTCTCGGGCGGCGAACGTCAGCGAATTGCTATCGCGCGTGCGATATTGCGTAACCCGAAGATACTCATTCTCGACGAGGCGACGAGCTCGCTCGATACCGAGACCGAAAAGCAGATTCAGGAAGCGATAGCGCGCTTCTCGGGCGGACGTACGACGGTTGCGATTGCACACCGACTTTCGACCCTGCGTAACTCCGACAAGATCGTTGTTTTCGAAAAAGGCAGGATCGAGGAAATCGGCTCGCACGACGAGCTCATGAAAAACAAAAACCGCTATTACCGACTCGTTATGGCTCAGAAAAAGGTTAATAAGTTAAATAAATAATTCATATACATTCAGGAGAAAAAGATGAAAAACACAGAAAAAACAATGGAAAAACTCGTTGCTCTTTGCAAGGCCAGAGGTTTCATTTTTGCAGGCAGCGAAATCTATGGCGGCCTTGCAAATACTTGGGACTACGGTCCTCTCGGCGCAGAGCTCAAGAATAACATCAAGCGCGCTTGGTGGAAAAAATTCGTTCAGGAAAACCCCTACAACGTAGGTCTTGATGCGGCGATTCTTATGAACCCCCAGACCTGGGTTGCTTCGGGCCACCTCGGCGGATTCTCCGAGCCTCTTATGGACTGCCGCGAATGTAAGGAACGTTTCCGCGCGGACAAGCTCATCGAGGACTTCTGCGCAGAAAACGGCGTAACTCTCGAAAAGCCCATCGACGCGTTCTCGCAGGCAGAGATGAAGCAGTTCATCGAGGACAACAACATCAAATGCCCCACCTGCGGAAAGCATAACTTCACCGACATCCGTCAGTTCAACCTTATGTTCAAGACCTTCCAGGGTGTTACCGAGGATGCAAAGAACACGGTCTACCTCCGCCCCGAAACGGCACAGGGTATTTTCGTAAACTTTGCGAACGTTCAGCGTACGACCCGCAAGAAGCTCCCCTTTGGTATCGGTCAGATCGGTAAGAGCTTCCGTAACGAAATCACCCCCGGTAACTTCATTTTCCGCGTTCGTGAGTTTGAGCAGATGGAGCTCGAATTCTTCTGTGAGCCCGGCACCGACCTCGAATGGTTTGAGTATTGGAGAGGATTCTGCCGCGATTGGCTTCTCTCGCTCGGCATGAAGGAAGAAAATCTCCGTCTCCGCGACCACGATCCCGACGAGCTCTGCTTCTATTCAAAAGCAACGACCGACTTCCAGTTCCTCTTCCCGTTCGCATGGGGCGAGCTCTGGGGCGACGCTGACAGAACCGACTATGACCTTACTCAGCACCAGAACACCTCGGGCGCTGACCTCACCTACTTCGATCAGGAAAAGAACGAGAGATACGTTCCTTACGTTATCGAGCCCTCGCTCGGTGTTGAACGTTCGGTTCTTGCGTTCCTCGTTGAAGCGTATGACGAAGAAGATATCGGCAAGGACGGAAACTCCGACGTTCGTACCGTTCTTCACTTCCACCCTGCTCTTGCGCCCTTCAAGGCGGCGGTTCTTCCTCTCTCGAAGAAGCTCGGCGAGCAGGCACACGAGCTTGCAAACGAGCTCTGCAAGTACTTCCCCGTTGATTATGACGAAGCCGGCTCGATCGGTAAGCGCTACCGCCGCGAGGACGAGATCGGTACTCCGTTCTGTATCACCTATGACTTCGACTCGCTCGAGGACAACTGCGTAACCATCCGTGACCGCGATACTATGGAACAGGTAAGAATGCCGATTTCCGAGGTTCGCGCGTATATCGAAGAAAAAATCAGATTCTAAAAAAACAACAGGAAAAGGGGCGGGAAGCCCCTTTTCTTAAAAGGTAAAATTTATGTCAAAATGTATTGTTGTCGGCGGTGGTCCCGCGGGGCTTTTTACCGCCTATAACGCCGCAAAAAACGGTGTCGACGTGACTCTCATCGAGAAGAACGACCGTTGCGGAAGAAAGCTTGATATAACGGGAAAGGGCCGATGCAACGTCACGAATATGTGCTCGCGCGAGGAGTTTTTGCAGAACGTGATCGCCAACCCGCGCTTCCTTATGGGCGCGATATCGCGCTTTTCGCCCGAGGACACCGTTGAGTTCTTTGAGTCCGAGGGTGTTCCGACAAAGGTCGAGCGCGGAAACCGCGTTTTCCCCGTGAGCGACCGCGCAAACGATATCACGTCAGCGCTCGTAAACGCTTGCAAGCGTGAGGGTGTGAACTTCCTGCGCAAAAACGTTACGGCGGTTCTCGTTTCCGACGGGAAAGCCGTCGGCGTAAGATGCGGAGGCGAGGAGATTCGTGCCGACTCGGTCGTTATCGCCTGCGGCGGAAGCTCTTATCCGAAAACGGGATCTGACGGAAGCGGTCACAAGCTTGCCGAGAGCGTCGGTCACAATATCACGAAGATTCGCCCCTCGCTCGTTCCGCTCGTTTCCCCCG
>JAZRRU010000025.1:0-10727 GCA_045651025.1 Eubacteriales bacterium | reverse complement strand
AAAATGTTTTTGACTATATAATTGGAGAACATATTCTGAACGTTGATGACTTTATCGGTTTTGTCACAAATGTGGCGAGCGAAATAGACGTTTCGAGAAACGAACGTAACGAAAAGGCAAAACTATTTCATAAATATTTCGACGGTAATTCAACAGAACGTGTTTATAACATGATTTTTGATGAATTAGAAAAAAGATACGGATAAAAAAGGAGCTACAAAATGAAAGCAGTAATCCTTGCGGGTGGTTTCGGAACACGTATTTCCGAGGAATCACAGTTCAAACCGAAACCCATGGTAGAAATAGGTGAAATGCCGATACTTTGGCATATCATGAAGACGTATTCGCACTATGGCATAAACGAGTTTATTATCTGCGCGGGCTATAAACAGCACGTTATAAAAGAATGGTTTGCCGATTACTTCTTGCACACCTCGGACATAACCTTTGACTTTACAAAAGGCAACGAAATGATCGTTCATAATAAACACGCTGAAGCGTGGAAGGTCACCGTAGTCGATACGGGGCTTAATACCCAGACCGGCGGACGTGTAAAACGCATTAAGGATTATGTGGGCAACGAGACGTTTATGCTTACTTACGGCGATGCTGTCGGTGACGTGAATATCGAAAAGCTTCTCGAATTCCATAGATCCCACGGAAAGATCGGAACGATGTCTATGTATAATTTCGGTCAGAATAAAGGCGTTGTTGAAGTAGATTCCGATAACAAAATCGCTGCTTTCCGCGAAAAATCCGACCTTGACGGTGATCTTATAAACATCGGTTTTATGGTATTCGAACCCGATATATTTGACTATATCGAGAGCGATTCTACCGTTTTCGAAAAAGAACCGTTGGGTGGACTTGTAGCAAATGGCGAGCTTATGGGCTACGTTCACAAAGGTTTTTGGCAGTGTATGGATACCGTGCGTGAAAAGCAGAAGCTCGAAGCTCTTTGGGCGTCCGGAAACGCACCCTGGAAACTTTGGGATAAATAATGAGGGTAATATGAAAGAATTACTTGAGTTTTATAAAGGCAAAAAGGTTTTTGTAACAGGTCACACGGGCTTCAAGGGCTCTTGGCTTTGCAAGATTTTGAAAAAAGCCGGCGCGGAAGTAACCGGGTATTCACTCGAAGCACCTACGAACCCGTCGTTGTTTGAAATTGCAAAAATCGAAAATGACGTTGATTCTATCATCGGTGATATTCGTGACTATAACGCTCTCAAATCTGCGTTTGATAAATGTGAACCCGATATCGTTCTTCACCTTGCCGCACAGCCGATAGTCCGCGATAGTTACAAAGATCCGTCCTATACGTACGAAACGAATGTTATGGGCACGGTGAATATTCTTGAATGTGTGCGTAACAGTAATTGTGTGAAATCGTTTTTGAACGTTACGACCGATAAGGTGTACCTCAATCGCGAGTGGGAATGGGGTTACCGCGAGGATGAAATGCTCGACGGATTTGACCCATACTCAAATTCAAAGTCATGCTCGGAGCTGGTAACTCATAGCTACAAAAACAGCTTTTTCGCAGACGGCAACGTTCGAATTTCCACCTCGCGCGCAGGTAACGTTATCGGCGGCGGTGATTTTGCAAACGACCGTATTATTCCCGATTGCGTTCGCTCTGTTGTTGACGGAAGGGAAATGACGATTCGCAATCCTCATTCGACAAGACCGTATCAGCATGTGCTTGAACCGCTTTTTGCATATCTCATGATAGCAAAAATGCAGTATGTTGATGCGAAATATGCCGGTTGGTACAACGTCGGTCCCGATGATTGCGATTGCTTCAAGACGGGTGACCTTGTCAAGACGTTTGCAAAACATTGGGGAAGTGACTTTTCGTATAGAATCATGGCAGAAGAAAACGCTCCTCACGAGGCGAATTTCCTAAAGCTTGACTGCTCGAAGCTCAAGAACGTTTTCGGCTGGAAACCCCGCTGGAATCTTGATGAGGCAGTGAAAAAGGTCGTTGAGTGGACGAAGGTTTATCTTGACGGCGGAGATGTTTCTGAATGTATGTACAAACAAATTGATGAGTTTATCGAGGGTTAAATTATGAAAAACGTTATCATAACAGGCGCTGACGGATTTGTCGGCAGTTATACTGTAAAGGCGTTTCTTGAAAACGGTATGAACGTTCTTGCTATCGACCTTCCCGAACAACCGAGAAGATTAGAAGCAAGCGAAAATTTGAAATATGTTTCCTGTGATATTTCCGATATTGAGACCATAAAAAACGTAATAGAAAAAGATACTTACGACACCTTCGTTCATTTTGCATGGGCGGGCTCGGCGGGTCCTGAACGCGTTAACTATCAGCTTCAGATGCAGAATGCACTCAATACCGTCGAATTGCTCAAGATTACAAAAGAACTTGGCATAAGTCGTTTCGTTTGCGCAGGCAGTATTATGGAACTCGAAGTCGAGGCGGCAGTGCATTCGCAGGGAAGCCGTCCGGGCATGGCTTATATATACGGTGTCGGTAAGCATCTTGCACATTCGTTGTGCAAAATGGTTGCGGCGGATATTGGTATTGATTTGCTGTGGCCGATGATCACCAACGCGTACGGTGTCGGTGAATTTTCGCCCCGCTTTGTAAATTCCACTATTCGTAAAATAATCAACGGCGAGCCCTTGCAGTTCACGGCGGCTACGCAGAATTATGATTTTGTTTATGTTACCGATGTTGCAAAAGCGTTCTATTTGATCGCAGAAAAGGGAAGACCCTTCTGCGAGTATATTATCGGAAGCGGTAACGCGCGCCCTCTGAAAGAATTTATTTTGGAAATGCAGCAGGCGCTTGCCCCCGATTCAACGCCTATTTTCGGCGACATTCCTTTCACAGGAACAAACATGCCGTTAAATGCTTTTGCAATAGACGATCTCGTTAACGATACGGGTTATTCCGCTTCGGTTAGCTTTGCCGAGGGTACAAAGTTAACGATGGATTGGCTGAAAACTTTATAAGAGGAACGAAAATGATTCAAAAATTCGAATTTAAAGAACTCGACCTAAAAGGCGCGTATCTTATAACTCCTTTTTACGCGACCGATGAACGCGGCGGGTTCGTAAAAGATTATAACATCGATACATTTCGTGCAAACGGTATCGAGCATGAGCTGAAAGAGGTTTTTTATACTATCTCGAAAAAAGGCGTTATTCGAGCAACTCATTTTCAGCTTGTTAAACAGCAACCCAAGCTTGTACGTTGTATAAGCGGTCACGTTTATGACGTTATCGTTGACCTTCGTCCCGATTCGGAGACGTTCGGTCAGTGGAGAGCGTTCGATTTGACGGGTGATAATCAGAACACACTTTATATCCCCGAATATTTCGGCCACGGCTATCTCGTGCTTGAGGACTCCGTCGTAAGCTATAAATGCGGTGAGGTATTTTACGGCGAGGGCGACTCGGGTATTATGTATAACGACTCCGAGATCGGAATTGAATGGCCTTTCGAAAAGATTGGCGGTATCGAAAATCTTATAATCAGCGAAAAGGATAAAAATCTTATGTCCTTTGATGATTATAAAAAGAACGTGAAATAAAATATGTTTCATCGTTATCTCTCAAAAATGTATGAAATACCTACGGCGGTTTATGTTATTCTGATACTTATCGGAGTATGTCTGTGGGCGTTTCTTGATGCGCGTTTGAAGCAAAAACGCGAGTGGAAAACAGCAAACTTGATCTTGTTTTTTCTGTCGTTGCTTGCGATTTTTACGATCACATTTTTCGTACGGACGACGCAGAAAACGGGAGTATACCTCGATCCGAGACACGTTCTTGAATCGGCAAAAGACTTCCCTGACGTTTACAACCAGATGATGCTTAACGTTGTGCTTTTCGTTCCGATCGGGTTGACGTTTCCGTTTGCATTTCGGTTCGGATTTGCACCGTTGCTTGCAGTAATAACCGCACTATTCATATCATTTTCGGTCGAATTTCTCCAATATACGTTTTCCCGCGGTTATTTTGATACGAGCGATTTGATTTTGAACGTGTTCGGTGCTTTTTGCGGTACGCTTGCATGTTTTGTTTCAAAACATATCAAGCTTAAATATTCTGACAATTAAAATGAAATCCCTTGTTTTTAAAACGAGGGATTTTTAATTTGATAAAAAATTAAATCGAGAAATTTATGTAAAACTATTGTTTTTTCGTGTCGTTTTGTGTAAAATAAAAGGAGAAATTGTGGCAGATTTACGTCACGAAAAAATGGCAATTGCCAAAAAACGGAGGACAGAACATGAAAAAAATCTTCTCACTTCTTCTTGCAGTTTTGATGATTGCATGCTTTGTCGGTTGTAACGGAAATACCAACAACGACAACTCTCAGCCCGAAGATGTAAAATCATCTTTCAAGGTTGGCGCGATCTACATCAACAGCAAGAACGACACCGCAGGTTATACCTATGCTCACCACAACGGCATTGTTACCGCTATGAAAGAACTCGGTCTTAACGTTGATACCCAGCTTTTCATCGTTGATGAAGTTCCCGAAGATAAGCAGCAGGTTCTTTCCGCAGTTGACACTCTTGTCGGTAACGACGTTGACATCATCTTCGGTATTTCTTTCGGTTATATTGATGCTTTGGAAGAAGCAGCGAAAGAATATCCCGAGGTTATCTTCTCTCACGCTACCGGCTACAAGAGCAACGACACCAACTTCAACAACTACTTCGGCCGTGCATATCAGGCACGTTACCTCTCCGGTATTGCTGCAGGTCTCAAGAGCTTGACGACCGGCAACAATAACGTTGGTTACGTTGCGGCGTACGGCACCGAATACGCTGAAACCGCATCCGGTATCAACGGCTTCGCTCTCGGCGTTCAGGCAGTCAACCCCAACGCTACCGTATACGTAAAAACTCTCGGCGCATGGGCAGATGAAGTTAACGAAGCAGCTTTTGCAAACGAACTCATCACTTCCTACAAATGCGGCATCATCGCACAGCATTGTGACTCTGCTCAGCCCCAGATCGCTGCTGAAAAAGCAGGCATCTTCGGTTGCGGTTACAACTCCGATATGACTAAGGATGCACCCAAAGCTCACCTTACCGCAGCTATCTGGAACTGGAACGTATATTACAGAACTGCTATGACCGCTGCTATGGAATGCGGCACCGCAGATAAGTTCGTTTCCAAGATGGGCACTTCCGCATACTATGGCGGTTTGAAGGAAAACTTCGTTGACGTTTCTCCTCTTACCGAAAACTGTGCAGAAAATACCGACAAAGCGATTGCAGCGGTTCGCAAACTCATCGTTGACGGTGAATGGGATGTGTTCTCGGGCGTTAAGCTTTCTGTTGCTGCTGACGGTACTGTAACGAAAGCCGATGCTGATCTTCTTGATAATGCAGGTAACGTAATCGTTGCTGCAGGCGGCGCTTCTATCGCTGACAGCGTTATCACCGGCACCATGAACTATTTTGTTGCAGGCGTAAAACTCGCATAATATATGATTTTTAACGGGCCGGCCGGCTTTTCGACCGGCCCGTTTTACTTAATTTTGAAAAATGAAAGACAGTAAATAAACGATTATATGCCGTCTTTTGTTTTTGAAAAAAGGAGGTAGTTTTATGGCTTCGAATTATGCCATTGAAATGAAAGGCATCACGAAAACCTTCGGCAGCGTTGTTGCTAACAATAATATAAACCTGAACGTCAGACAGGGTGAGATTCTCGCACTGCTCGGTGAAAACGGCTCGGGTAAGACTACGTTGATGAATATGCTATCGGGTATTTACAAGCCCGATAAAGGCAGTATTTTTATTGACGGCAATGAAGTTTCCATAAATTCGCCCGAGGACTCGAAAAAACTCGGAATAGGTATGGTACATCAGCATTTTAAGCTTGTTGATGTATTTTCTGCCGCCGATAATATCTGGATGGGTAAGGATAAGTCCGGTTTTCTTCTGAAAAAGTCGAGATACGATGAGATAAAGAATATCACCGAAAAATTCGGGTTCGATATCGCTCCCGAAAAAAAGGTGTATAACATGTCTGTTTCCGAAAAACAGACTCTCGAAATAATAAAAGTTCTTTATTACGGAGCAAAGATAATCATTCTCGATGAGCCGACCGCAGTACTTACGGTTCAGGAGATCGAAAAGCTCTTCGCCGTGCTGAAACGCATGAAGGAAGAGGGACACGCTATCATAATCATAACTCATAAACTCAATGAGGTTATGGAAATATCCGACCGTGTTGCGATACTTCGCAAGGGTGAATATATCACCACTGTCGAAACGTCCGAAACGAACGAGCAGGAATTGACCGAATGGATGGTCGGCAGAAAAATCGACCTTAATATCGACCGCCCCGTGGTCGAAAAGACCCGCCCGCTTCTCGAGGTTCGCGATCTTAAGATCAAGAACGATGAAGGCGCGACGGCTATCGATAACGTTAGCTTCTATATTAGAGGCGGTGAAATATTGGGCGTTGCGGGAATTGCAGGATGCGGTCAAAAGGAACTTTGCGAAGCTGTCGCAGGATTGCGCCCCATCGAGTCGGGACAGATGATCCACAAAGGCGAGAATATCGTAGGACTTCCTCCGAAGACGATTTTGGAAAAGGGTATTTCGATGTCGTTTATTCCCGAGGATAGATTGGGAATGGGTCTTGCTCCCTCGATGTCAATTACCGACAACATGCTTTTGAAAAATTATCACATCGGCAAAGGTCCGTTCGTCGACAGAAAACGCGGCAGGGAAGAAGCCGAGGAGGTTATCAAGAACCTTGAGGTCGCAACTCCGTCCACCGAAATTGCTGTAAGACGTCTTTCGGGCGGTAACGTTCAGAAGGTATTGCTCGGCCGTGAAATAAAGGCAGGTCCGAACGTAATCGTAACCGCGTATCCCGTACGAGGACTTGATATAAATTCCTCTTACGCGATCTATAACATACTCAATCAGCAAAAATGTGACGGCGTCGGCATCCTCTTCGTCGGCGAAGACCTTGACGTAATGATGGCTCTTTGCGATAAGATAATGGTGCTTTGCCACGGTAAGCTTATGGGTGTCGTCCATGCTCACAAGACCACGAAGGAAGAACTCGGACTTATGATGACGGGTGCTTTGGACTTGTCCGAGAAATATCACGACAAGCCGGCAGGCATCGCAAAAGATACACTTTTCGAAAATAACGGTAAGGAGGAATAACTGTGGGATTTCATATCGTAAAACGTGACAACTGCCCGATCTGGATGCGTTGCTGTCTTTATATCTCTGCGGTAATTATTGCTCTTCTTATCGGTGCGGTCGTTTTGATGGCGCTTGGCGTTGATCCGTATGAATATTATTACCGTATGTTCACGATGGGCATGTCGGGAAATAAGATAGCGTATAAGACGTTTATGAACTATCTGAAGGAGTTTGTTCCCCTTGTTCTCACGTCCGTTGCACTTTCGCTCGCGTTCAAAATGCGTTTTTGGAATATCGGCGGCGAAGGTCAGTTCATTATGGGCTCTATCGCAGCCGGCTTCGTAGCGTTGCGATTCGGCGGAACTCTCCCGAACACGGTAACCGTTATCATTATGTGCGTTGCCGCAATGGCAGTTGCGGGATTGTATGGCTTGATCGCGGGACTTTTGAAGGTTAGATTCGGAACGAACGAAACCTTGATGACGCTAATGATGAACTATATTGCTCTTTACGTGCTTTATTTCATCGGAGAGACAAAGGCAGATTGGAACCTGTTCCTCGTTGAATCATCGGCTCGACCCGTTTTCAAGAGCTTTTCGGAAAACGTGTCGTTCTTGGGTATCCCGATAGGCGAAAAATTCCAGCTTAATATCTGCGTTATTTTGTCTGCCGTTATCGGTATCTTGATTTATATTTATTTGAAGCATACGAAGCACGGCTATGAAATCAGCGTTGTCGGCGATAGCGCGGGAACGGCTAACTACGCGGGTATGAAGGTAAAGAAGATCGTTCTTCGAACCGTTTTTCTCTCTGCTTCGCTCATAGGACTTGCGGCGGCATTCAAGGTCGGAACCGCAGGTGTTCTCTCGACCTCGATAACCTCCGACGTGGGCTGGACGGGTATCATCGTTGCTTGGCTTGCACAGCTTAATACGGTGATGATATTCATTGTTTCTGCACTCATCTGCGTTCTTCAGCACGGATCTACCGTTGCGGCGGCAGTCTTTCCTCAGGTAGACTCGAGCTTTGCAAACATGCTTCAAGGCGCGATATTGTTTTTAGTTCTCGCTGCGGATTTTTATACACGCTTTAAAATCGTACGTTCAAAAAAAGGAGGAAATGATAATGGATAAAATCGGCGTAATAACATCTTTTATTCATAACATCATCGTTTATAACATTCCTCTTTTGTACGGTACCGTTGGCGAAATAGTCGTTGAAAAATCGGGTAGCTTGAACCTCGGTGTCGAGGGTACGATGGCTGTCGGTGCAATCTTCGGATATATCTGCGGTTGCTACGCAAACAGTCTCGGCGTCGGAATTGCGGTATCATTCCTCATGGGTGCTCTTTGCGGTCTCCTTTTCGCCGCGTTGACCGTTTCTCTTCAGGCAAACCAGAACATAACCGGTCTTACCCTCACAACTTTTGGATTGGGTATTTATTTCTTCGTGGGTAACGGCTTAAAAGCGATCAGCTGGCCCGTTATGAGTGATTATGAGAATATCAAAAACGGATTCTCCGATATAAAAATTCCCTTCCTTTCGGAAATTCCGATAATAGGGGAAGGGCTGTTCAGCCATAATATCCTCGTCTATCTCGGTGTTGCGATCGCCGTTTTAATGTGGTGGTATTTGAACCATACGACTGTCGGCCTCCGTCTTCGCTCTGTTGGCGAGAATCCTGCGGCTGCCGATTCGGTTGGCGTAAACGTAAAACTTATGAAATACGTCCATATTTGCCTCGGCAGTGGTATTATGGGTATCGGCGGATATTATATGGGACTCAACCTTTCGGGCTCGTCCAACAGCAGCTGCTGGATCAACGGCTATGGTTGGATCGCGGTCGCGTTGGTTATTTTCGCGAACTGGAATCCGTCCCTTGCAATCATTGGAACCTTCGTCTTCGGCTTCTTCAACACCTTGCGCGTTTCGGGAAGCAGCTTGGCGATGGCATTCCCCGAAGCTCTCGGATGGCTTGCGGATATCCCCACACAGCTCTATCAGGCGCTCCCGTTCATCATTACGGCATTCGTTTTGATAGTTACCTCGATCAGAAATAAACGCGGAAGCAGCGGCCTTCCTGCCGCTCTCGGCTTGAATTATTTCCGAGAAGAACGCTAAAATAAAAGAATCCCCGAAAGCGAAAAGCTTTCGGGGATTTTTGTTTTTATCTGAACTGAACGGTTCCGTTTTCGTGATCCATAGATTCGACGATCGCGAGAGATTCAAGATGATAACCGAGATTTCGAATAATTCGACCGCCGATCTGGAATCCCTTTTCGATTGCGATACCAAGTCCCTCGACCGATGCACCCGAGCTCTCTGTGATTGAGATCAATCCCTGCAAAGCGCAACCGTTTGCGAGGAAGTCGTCAATAATAAGTACGTGATCGTCCTCGTTGAGGAATTTCTTCGAAACGATGACCTTGTTTACGTTCTTGTGGGTGAATGATTCCACTTCTGCGATATACATATCGCCGTCAATGTTGATGCTCTTCGATTTTTTTGCAAAAACAACGGGCACTTTGAAGTATCTCGCAACCGAGCAGGCAATCGCGATTCCCGAAGATTCGATCGTAAGGATTTTCGTGATCTTCTTATCGGAAAATCGGTTGTAGAACTCTTCACCGATCTTGTCCATAAGTTCAATGTCCATCTGGTGATTCAAAAAGCTGTCAACTTTGAGCACGTTTCCTTCTTTGATGATACCATCTTTTAAGATTCTTTCTTCGAGAAAATTCATATCGTTACCTTCATTAAAATTAATCATAACATTGATTTAATATATCAAATTTGTCGGATTTTGTCAACAAAAACGATCATATTAATGAAGGTAATTTATATTAAATTTTATTCTATATCCCCAGACCGTACGCCCCTGTGATTGGGTCCTGAAAAAGAGGCAACCGCGGTGTAAAAAATGTAAAAATCACAAAAAGAATACCGATAATGCATATCAAAGAAAAAGGAATAATGGGGTATTTACATTTAAAAACGTTCTTCTTGAAAAGTATCGTTTCAAAAAGAAAAGCGACCGCAACGGCGATGAAGAAAATCGAAATGTTGACCCAGTCAGGCGACTTTCCGATCGCACCGTTGTAGGTGTAGTAGATCATCGGAATCGTTAAGAGCCCCGTTAGGATTCCGATCAGCTTCACACACCAAAAATTCCGCTCATCCTTGGAAAATATGTTTTGAATTAGAGCAAATAAAAACATAGGGAAGTAGAACAGCTTCATGTGCTCCCACGTAGATTCGTTCACGCCCGAAAAAGGCGCGATAAAGACGCTTTCGTTCGTCCATTCATAAAGAAAATGCAGCAAAGTCCCCGCAACAGCCACAAAAGCGAATCCCGAGAATTGCCAAAAATAAAGTTTGTTTTTCATCGCTTCCACCCTTATAATCACATTAACAGTATTTTATGTGCATTTTTGAATAATTATGTGGACAAAAAATCGGCTGTGTTTTTATTAGCGGAAAAAATGCAAAAAAATTGCCGATAAGGAAATATATTCCTCATCGGCTTTTTTTGTTTATCTTACAACAGAAGAATGCCTATAAATA
>JAZRRU010000024.1:0-4499 GCA_045651025.1 Eubacteriales bacterium | reverse complement strand
GTCTTTTTTATAATTTGAACCGAATTTGCACCAAGCCGAAAATCAAGGCAAAAACAAAACCCCGAAATTGTAATAATTTCGGGGTTTTTGATTGTTCTGTAGGATAAAGCCGTAAGGGAATAATTATCTCTTGGAGAACTGGGAAGCACGACGAGCTGCTTTGAGACCGTACTTCTTTCTTTCCTTCATTCTGGGGTCACGGGTAAGGAGACCTGCCTTCTTGAGAGGAGCGCGGTATTCGTCGCCTGCCTGAAGAAGTGCACGAGCGATACCGTGACGAACTGCGCCTGCCTGACCGGAAACGCCGCCGCCCTTAACGGTGCAGATAACGTCGAAGGTACCTTCGGTCTTGGTAACAGCAAAGGGCTGGTTAACAAGCTTCTTGAGGGTTTCGAGGCCGAAATATGCGCCTACTTCTCTACCGTTAACGGTAACGTTGCCGGTGCCGGGGATGATACGAACTCTTGCAACAGAGCTCTTTCTTCTGCCGGTGCCGTAGAAATAGGGGATAGCAGATTGATAATTCATTTTCATGTCCTCCTTACTTTACTTCGACAGCGATGGGGTTCTGTGCCTGCTGCTTGTGTTCGCCGTTAGCGTAAACCTTGAGACGGCCAAAGCTTGCAGAACCGATCTTGTTCTTGGGAAGCATACCCTTAACAGCGAGTTCAACTGCCATTTCGGGCTTGGTAGCCATAAGGGTACGGTATTTAACCGACTTAAGACCGCCAACGTAACCGCTGTGGTGGTAGTAGAACTTCTGATCGAGTTTCTTACCGGTGAGAACTGCTTTTGCTGCGTTGATGATAACAACACATTCGCCGCAGTCAACGTGAGGAGTATATTCGGGACGATGCTTGCCGTTGAGGATGGTTGCAGCAAGTACAGCTACCTTACCGAGGGGCTTGCCTTCAGCATCGATAACGTACCATTTGCGCTCAACAGCTTCTTTCTTCAACATAGTTGTAGACATGGTTGAGAGTTCCTTTCAAATGTTCGTTTTTTTCGTACTTTGCAATTATAACACAAGAAACGACTTTGTCAATAGTTATTTCAAACATTTTTCGATTTTGGTGCACTTTTTTTCGATTTTCTCGTTTTTTCTTCGATTTTGTGAACCGTCAGGAATGAAAACTGCGTTTAAAACGCTCAATTTCCGTCGTTTTTATCCTTCGACACGTTGTATCTCTCGTTAAAATAATCCTCGTTAAAGTTGATTTTTACTTCATAACCCGTCTTTTTAAGAACGAATTTCAACTTTTCGAGCGAGTACCCGCTGTAATTGAGATTGTCTTTTCGGATGTAATGAACGACCGAAGTACCGTCGAGCTTGGCGTCGGGAAACTCGTCTTTTGCGATCTTGAAGTATTTTTTCGCGTCCGCAACCGTCGAGAACGACGTCACAAGTGTTGCGCCCGAAACGACGCCCTTTACGAAATAGTAATTATATACGTAAAGCTTGTCCGATGATTCTCTCGTCGCGCTGATCGTAAACCTCGATTTCAAAAAAGGATAATTCTCAATAAGCGACGCCATGTCGGGGTCGGTAGAAAAATCCGAGTATTCCTCGTCGCTCTCAATCGACTCGTCAAAGTAATCAAGCTCGTCGTCCCTGATGATCCCGCATGCAAAAAGGGAAGTCAGGCAGGCAAACAATATAATAACGGAAATTAATTCTTTCATAATTTTTCCAAAAATCTCCAAACGTATCTTGACATAGGTCTTAATGTGTGATATCATAAACGCACCGAACAAGTGTTCGGTATACGGACGTCGGTAAAGCGGTTAGCTCCATCCGCCCCGACGATAAGACGAATGGTTGAATTTAAGGGTGTGCGCAAAAATGCGTTACACGGAACGAAAGGTAGGAAAATGGATTACAGAGAACACGCAAAAGATTTACTCGCGAGAAAAAAGAATCTCGTCTCGGCTTACGCATCGCTGAAAACCGAGCTCGAATGTCTCGAAGAAGAAAAAAACGCCTGCAAAACTTCGATGACAAACCTGAACGGTGACGATGCCGAGCACAAGCTTTACGAAGAACGGCTTATTAACATTCTTGCCGATATCGACGACTGCCGTTTTCGCCGCAGCGTTGTCGAACGCGAGCTGTTAAAGATCGAAAAGGGGATGAACGGTCTCAACGACTATCAGAAAGACCTTATCGAGTGCTTCTTCGTTGACAAAACGATTGGTACTGCCGATGATCTTATGGAACGTTGGTACAAAGAACGAAGCAGTCTCTACCGCGACAGAACTCGCGCTCTCGATACGTTCACGCGCTCGGTCTACGGCGTTTTACAACTATAATTAAATTCAGGGAGTCGAAGAGACTCCCTTTTTTTATTTCAAAACTGAAATTTTTCTTTTATTTATAGATCGGGAAATAAGATAGACCGCAACGATGGCAATTACCGCGCCCGAAAGATCGATAAGAACGTCACGCAGCTCGGGTGACCGCCCCTCCGTCGCGCTCTGTACGATGAACTCGTCGCATACCGCAACGATGAGAGGATAGATCGGCGCGAACGTCAAGCAGAGGTTCGATTTGAATATATGAAGTAAATCGACGGATATCAACGTGCCGAGCACGAAATATTCCGAAAAATGAGCCGCTTTTCTTATGAAAAATCCAAGCGCTTCGTCGCTTATGTCAAGTCCGATGAATATGAGCGGTTTTTTAATAAGTTCAAGAATCATATCACTCATCGCGCCCGATTCTTCGCCCGTCTGCATTGAATTGCCGAATATGAAAGCAGTCAGCAAGCATACAAAAAGGGAAGTCGTGGCAATGATGAGAAAACGTTTGTTAATCTTCATTTTTGAGCATTTCCTCCGCCGCTTTGAGGACAGTTTCGGAGACGTTGACCCCGCCGAGAATACGCGCGATCTCGTCGCGGCGTTCGGTGTGATCGAGCTTTTTGACGTTCGTGACGGTTCTTCCGTCGGATTCGGATTTTGATATCTTGAAGTGCGCGTCCGCCTTCGCGGCAAGAATCGCCGAGTGCGTTACGCAGATAACCTGAGTTTTTCCGCCGTCAGCGGCTTTTTTGAGACGAAGCCCAATCTTTTCGCTCGTTCTGCCGGAAACACCTGTGTCGATCTCGTCGAAAATAAGCGTTCCGATCGCCTCGCTGTCGGCGAAAACGCATTTAAGACACAGCATTATTCTCGAAAGCTCGCCGCCCGATGCGATTTTTGACATCGGCTTCGGAAGCTCGCCTTTGTTTGCGCTTATCAGAAATTCCGCGATATCCGCGCCGTCGCTTTCGCATTCCTTGCGTTCAAGAGAGACCTCGAACCGTACCGAGGGCATATCAAGCTCGCAGAGCTCTTCCGCAACGCGCTTACTGAGGATTTTTGCGGCGGTTAAACGTGTTTTTGAGAGTTCATCCGAGGCGGAGACCATCTCTTTTTTTGCCGTCTTTAACTCCTTTTGAAGACGCGCTTTTTCTTCCTCGCTGTTTTCGTTTACGTTGAGCTCCTGCTCCCATTCCTCGAGCAACTCGGGGAAGCTGTCGGAGTCGGTCTTATATTTCGCTTCGAGCTTTTTGATGAGCTCGAGGCGCGATTCGCATTCATCGAGCCGAGAAGAAGCATCTTCCACGTCGGATTCGAGATAACTCTTGAGAGTATCTGCGATGTCGATTATTTCATATTTAACGCTCTCGATACGTTCGAAGAGCTTTTCCGCGTCGGGAATGATTCCCTCGAGCGCCGAGACCGAGTTGAGCGCCGATGATATCTGCTCGGTTGCCGAGCCGTCGCGTCCATAGAGAAGCTCGTATCCTTCTCCGGCGCGTGTGACGATCTTTTCGGCGTTTGCAAGCTGTTTTCGCTCGGATTCAAGCTCTTCCTTTTCGCCGACCTTTATACCTGCCGTTTTGAGCTCGTTGATTCTGTAACGGAGCATATCAAGACGAATCTCGCGTTCCTTGCTGTCGCCGTCGAGTATATCGAGCTTTTGCTTTATTTCTCTGTAAGTGCGGTATTTTGAGAGATATTCGTTAAAAATATCCTCGTTTTTTGCGAACGAGTCGAGCATATTGAGCTGTCTTTCGCTGTCCGCAAATGCCTGCGTGTCCTGCTGACCGTGGATGGAAATAAGAAGCGACGTTATGCCCTTCAAGCGTGAAAGGGGAACGGCGCGACCGTTGACCTTTGCGCCCGAGCGTCCGTCACGCGATATTTTGCGCGAGACTGTAACGCTTCCGTCTTCTTCGGGAGCAAAATCAAATTCTTTGAGTGCAGTCACCGTCTTTTCGTTCTCAATCGAAAATATTCCCTCAACGAACGCCTCATCCTCACCCGTGCGGATGATATCCTTGTCGCTTCTCGCACCGCAGAGGAGCCCGAGCGAGTCGATTATGATGCTTTTACCTGCACCTGTTTCGCCCGTGAAGGCGCAAAAACCCGATGAGGGCTCGAGCGAGAGCTTCTTTATGAGCGCAATATTTTCAATATAGATCGAATTAAGCATATTATTTTCCAATCATTTC
>JAZRRU010000023.1:0-11806 GCA_045651025.1 Eubacteriales bacterium | reverse complement strand
TGCGGCGGAAGCTCTTATCCGAAAACGGGATCTGACGGAAGCGGTCACAAGCTTGCCGAGAGCGTCGGTCACAATATCACGAAGATTCGCCCCTCGCTCGTTCCGCTCGTTTCCCCCGACCGCCTCTGCCGCGACTGTATGGGACTCTCGCTCAAGAACGTCGGAATCTCGTTCTACGGCGACGGAAAGAAGCCGATCTATCAAGAGCAGGGCGAGATGATGTTCACCCATTTCGGTGTGACGGGCCCCGTGATTCTCTCGGCATCGTCGTATCTCAAAGAGGACTATCCGTACCGAATGTTAATCGATATGAAGCCCGCACTTGACGAAAAAACTCTCGACAAGCGACTTCTTCGCGATTTTTCGGAGAACCCGAACCGTTCGCTCAAAAACGGATTTTCTGCGCTTCTCCCCTCAAAGTTGATCGACCCGTTCATCGAGCTTACGGGTATATCGCCCGAAACAAAGCTCAACTCGATCACGAAAGAACAGCGAGCAAAGATACTTTCGTTGCTCAAAGCCATCCCCGTGAAGATCACGGGTACGCGCCCGATAAACGAGGCGATCGTGACGGGCGGCGGTGTTGATTGCCGTGAGATCGACCCCAAGACGATGGAGTCGAAGCTTGTTTCGTCGCTCTATTTCGTCGGCGAGGTTATCGACGTCGATGCATATACGGGCGGTTTTAATCTGCAGATCGCGTTTTCGACCGCGTTCGTCTGCGGAAACAGCATTGAATAAAACAAAAAACGGACTCGTTCAAACGGGCCCGTTTTTTTTGTCAAGAAAGCGAAAAAACAAAACCAACTCCGCGGCCGATAACATGATAAAAAAACCAACCTACAACGCGTGCAGGAAAAAACGCGGTTGAGGACGATATAAATAAAAATCAACCTACATCGCGTGCAGAAAAAAAGAAAAAACCGAGGCTCGTAATTGAGCCTCGGTTATTTTATTGACTAATCAAAATTCGGCTTATGCCTTTTTCTTCTTAGCGATTACGATACCTGCTGCTGCAGCTGCTGCAACAACAACACCGATAACGATGAAGATGATAGCGTTGCCGCCTTCTTCGTCGTCTGCCTTATCGTCAGCTTTGGATTCGTCAGCTTTGGATTCGGTCTTGGATTCTTCAGCTTTGGATTCGGTCTTGGATTCGTCAGCTTCAACGGAAGCGTCAGCAGAAGCATCAGCGGAAGCGTCAACGGAAGCATCAACAGAAGCATCAGCGGAAGCATCGGTGGAAGCGTCTACGGAAGCGTCGGTGGAAGCATCAACGGATGCATCGGTAGAAGCATCGGTGGAAGCGTCGGTGGAAGCGTCGGTAGAGTTGTCAGGAGTTTCGTCCTTCGAGGTGTCGGGATCGGGAGCTTTTGCAGCTTCGATTACGTACATCATAGCGTTGCTGTAAGAAAGTTCGTTCTTGGTGAGATCAACACCGAAGAGACCGAGCTTGCTGCCGGGGAGAAGAGCCTTGAGGTTGTTGGACCAGGTAACGCTGTTAGCTTCTGCATTGTCGGTATGTACACCGAGAACGAGCATGCCTTTTTCGAACTTGTTGGTGAAGGAGATCGGTTCGCCGATACCTGCAACACCTTCTACGAGTTCATATTCGCCTGCTTTGGAGGTCTTCTTGAGAAGTACGGAGTAGGACCAGTTGAGGGTTTCGAGGCTGGTCTTGGGATCGGTGATGAGAGTGCCTTCGTTACCAGCGGTGATACCCTTGTTAACGTTGGAAATGCCGATCTGGGGCTTGCCCTTTGCTGCGGAGGGAAGAGTGCCGGGCTTGAGTTCCTTGTGCTGAACGTTGATGTTGTTGTCAGGAGCGCCCTTGAGGGTGATAACAGCTGCCTTGTTGGGAGCTTTAACGGTAAGAACTGCGTCCTGCCATTCGATCATAGCGGTTTCGGTACGGTTGTTCTTGTAGTACTGTTCCTGAGTAGCAACAGCGTAGGAAAGACCGAATTTAGCGGTGTTACCAACTTCGTTTACGCCTGCATATTTCCAAGGAATTGCAATTTCGTAAGTGGTGGTGCCTGCTGCATCGTCTCTCTTAACAACTGCGGACCAGTCGTTGAGGGAAACCTGTTCGAGAGTGAGAGAGTTCGGAACCTTCCAAACAACACGGCCGGTGGTGTGGTCTTCGAGTTCGCAGAAGCCAACTTCGAGGTAGTTGTCACCGTAGTTAACGCCGGAAGTGGGGTCGCCGGGGGTGATGATGAACTGAACGCAGGAGTGCATCCACATGTAACCGAGCGATTCTTCGTTGAATACGTTGCTGATGGGGTTACCCTGTTCGTCAAAGGTTGCCTTGGGAAGCGGACCGTGAACGTCGGACTTAACTACCCATGCCATGTAGAGGTTGTTCTTATCCCATGCGGAATAGAAATCGAAATCCCACTTGCCCTTGAGGCGGTTGTGTTCGTTGTCCTTGAACTGGGATTTGTTCTTAGAGTAGGAATGGAAAGCGGTAGCGGAGCCGTATTCAGCGGCTTTAACTACGCCGTCGATCTTCGGAGCGGTTTTGACATACTTGAAATCAGTCTTGAAGTTCACGTTGTCAGCCGCGGAAGAGGGCAAAACAAACAATGCGCAGAGCATCGTTGCTGCGAGAAGAAATGCAAGAATCTTCTTCATTTTTGGTTTTCTCCTTATCGAAAAATATTTTGGGCATAAAGCGCCCTTCTTGGTAAATACATTATAAACGAATCCCGCAGAAAATGCAATAGGTAATTAAAGGATTTTTGCTTTTTTGATTAAAAATAACCAATATTCGACGTGCCGTTTTGTTGAAAGAATTAAAAAAACCGAATCGATGAGTTTAATAAGAAATAATCTTTCGTAACGCTTGATTTTTTTGATCGGTTTTATTATAATAAATATTTATGGTAGACATATTGTGCGTACGGAGGATTTAAGATGGATACGAAGAATATTTTTCTTGAAACAAAATCGAAGCTTTTTGACAAATACTTTTCGTTTTTGAATCCTCGCCAGCGTGAGGCGGTCTACCATACGAACGGACCTCTTCTCGTGCTTGCGGGCGCGGGAAGCGGAAAAACAACGGTCATCGTAAACAGGATCGCAAACCTCATCCTCTTCGGCTCTGCCGCGACCGACACGACGGTTCCCGAAAACGCGGAAGAGCTTATTCCTGCTATGCAGGACGTTTTGAATAACGGCAGCAGAGAAGAGATCAAAAACGTTTTGCGCCGTTGCGCGGTCTCCCCTGCGATGCCCTACAGAGTTCTCTGTATCACCTTTACGAACAAAGCCGCAAAGGAATTCAAGGAACGCCTTTCGTCGACGCTCGGCGAGATGGCCCGCGATATCTGGGCAGGCACGTTCCACTCTATCTGCGTTCGTATTTTGAGAAGATATATCGATCGGCTCGGATACAACAACGATTTCGTTATCTATGATACCGACGATTCAAAAAAACTCATAAGCGAAATTCTCAAAGAGATGAACATCGCCGAGAGCGTTCTTCCTCCGAGAGCGGTCATGAACTCGATTTCAAAAGCGAAGGAGAGCGACCTATCTCCCGACGAGGTCGGGCTTGAGGCAGGCAGAGACGTCCGCGCGGCGAAGTGTGCAAAGGTATATCAGCGATACCAAAACCGTCTCAAATCGGCGAACGCGCTTGATTTTGACGATATAATAATGCTTACGAACCGACTTTTCGAGTCGAACCCCGACGTTCTTGACCGATACCGCGAGCATTTTGAATATATTCTCGTTGACGAGTATCAGGACACGAACCCGTCCCAGAGCAAGCTCGTAGGACTCCTTTCGGGCAGGAAGAAGAACGTCTGCGTCGTCGGCGACGATGACCAGTCGATCTATTCATTCCGCGGCGCGACGGTCGATAACATTCTCGGTTTTGATAACGAGTACAGAGGCGCAAAGGTCGTTCGGCTTGAGCAAAATTACCGTTCGACGGGGAACATATTGAAAGCCGCGAACGGAATCATACAGCACAACGTCGGCAGAAAGGGCAAAGAGCTCTGGACCGACTCGGGCGACGGCGAAAAGGTGCACGTAAAACGCCTTTTCACTCAGGCGGAGGAAGCGCATTTTATCTGCGAGACGATCAGGAAAAAGGTGGATGCAGGCGCGAAATATTCCGATTTTGCCGTACTCTACCGCGTGAACGCGCTTTCGAACTCGCTTGAAACGGCGTTCGTGAAAAAGAAGATTCCCTATAAAATATTCGGCGGCATAAGATTTTATGAACGCAGAGAAATAAAAGATATTCTCGCTTATCTTTCGGTCATCGTCAACCCTGCCGATACCGTGAGATTGCGCCGAATCATAAACGTTCCGAAGCGTTCCATCGGCGACACGACGGTGGAAAAGATCGCGTCGATTGCGAACGAAAACGGCGTTACGATGTTTTCGGTTATCGAAAACGCGGAAAATTATCCCGATTTGAAGCGTGTTGCCCAAAAGCTTACGCGCTTTGCCGAGCTGATAAAAGATCTGACCGAGTTCTCAAAGGTCAACACCCCGTCCGCGACAGTGTCACGCGTTATCGAGGAAAGCGGTTACCGCGTGATGCTTTCCGAGGAGGATGACGGGAAAGACCGTGAGGAAAACGTTCTCGAGCTTGTTTCCTCGGCGGCACTTTTTGAGGAAACGGCGGAAAACCCGACGCTTGCCGCGTTTTTGAACGAGCTTTCGCTCGTGAGCGACCTCGACAGCTATGAGGACGGCGCGGATGCGGTCGTGCTTATGACGGTTCATTCCGCAAAAGGACTTGAGTTCCCGATTGTATTCGTTCCCGGTTTTGAGGAGGGGCTTTTCCCGAGCTCTCAGTCGGTCACTGAGGGTGACAGAGGACTTGAGGAAGAACGCCGTCTCGCTTACGTCGCGGTCACCCGTGCGAAAAACGAGCTCTTCCTGCTCAACACGTCCTCGAGAATGCTCTACGGCAGGACCGAAACGAGACAGATGTCGCGGTTCGGAAACGAGATACCGCAGGAGGTCTGCGATCGCGAAACCGTTCGTGACAGCTCGGGACACACGGCGGCTCCCGTCGGAGCGTACTCGGCGAGATATTCCGAGAGCCGAAACAACTTCCTCGAGAATATCCGTTCTTCGGCAACCGAAAAAACGCGCGTTGAAGCGTTCTCCGAGGGCGACAGAGTTTCCCACGCAATTTTCGGCGAGGGCGAGATCGTTTCCGCGACGAGCATGGGCGGAGATATGCTCTATGAGATCGAGTTTGACAGCGGTGCGGTCAAACGCCTTATGGGCAGCTTTGCAAAATTGAAAAAATTATAATTTACATACAGGAGAAACATCAATGGCAGTTATAAAACCGATAAAAGCGATGCGCTTTACCGAAAAAGCGGGAAATATCGCGGATTGCGTATGTCCTCCTTACGACATCATCGCTCCCGATGAAAGAGAAGCGCTCGTCAGCAAGAACGAATTCAACGTCGTCAGACTTGAACTTCCTCTCGGAGAAGACAGATATGCCGAAGCAGGAAAGACCTTGAACGCATGGCTCAACGACGGTATCCTCGAGCGCGAGGAAAAGGGCGGAATCTACGTCTACCGCGAGGAATTTGCCGTTAATAAAAAGGAATATTGCCTCACGGGTATAATATGTCTCGTAAAGCTTTGCGAATTTTCCGAGAGAATAGTTCTCCCCCACGAAGAAACGCTCACAAAAGCAAAGCAGGACCGTCTTAACCTTATGAAGGGCACGGGATGCAACTTCTCGTCGATCTATTCGCTCTATTCCGACGAAAGCGGTACGATAAACGCGCAGATCGCGAAGAAGACCGAAGAAGCGCCTATCCACCGCTTCACCGACGACGAAGAGGTTACTCATTCGCTCTGGAAGATCGAGGATGAAGAGGGTGTTAACGCGATCGTGAACGCGCTTGCCGACAAACAGCTCTTCATCGCTGACGGTCACCACCGTTACGAGACCGCGCTCAACTTCAAAAAGCAGTGTGAGAACGTTCCCGAGGGCGCAGATTTCGACCACATTATGATGACTCTCGTCGATATGGACGACAAAGGTCTCGTCGTTTTCCCGACTCACCGCCTTATCGTTGACCGCAAGGTTGAGAAGCAGGAAATCATCGACAACTGCTCCGACGATTTTGATATGAGCGTTCTTCCTCTCTCCGAGCTCAAGGCCGCGCTCGAAAACGGCGAAGACGGAAAGGTCTATGCGCTTTATAACGGCGGAGACGACTTCCTCCTCATGCAGTTCAAACCCGAAAGACAGCGTATCATCGACAACAGAAGCGAAGCATACAGCGATCTCGACGTAAGTATTCTTCATTCCTTCGTTCTCGAGAACGCGCTCGGTATTGATAAAGAAAATATGGCAAATCAGGTTAACCTTCGTTACACCCGCTCGATGGATGACGCGATCGATTCCGTAAAGAACGGTACGGCTGATGCGGCGTTCCTCATCAACGCGACGAAGGTATCGCAGATAAAAGCGGTTGCGCTCGCAGGCGACAAAATGCCCCAGAAGAGCACCTACTTCTATCCGAAGCTAAAAACCGGACTTGTTATGAACATCCTTAAAAAGTAAGAGGACATTATGAGAAAAGAACTTGACAAAAAGTACAACCCCGCCGATTTTGAAGAACGGCTTTATACCGAATGGGAAGAAAAGGGTTATTTTGAACCCTCGGGAAATTCCGATGCGGAATCGTTCTCGATAGTTATGCCCCCTCCCAACATCACCGGTCAGCTCCACATGGGCCACGCGCTCGACAACACGCTTCAGGATATTCTCGTAAGATACAAGAGAATGTGCGGATTCGAAACGCTCTGGCTCCCCGGCACCGACCACGCATCCATCGCGACCGAAGCAAAGATCGTCGAGGCGATGAGAAAAGAAGGCATCACGAAGGAAGACCTCGGCAGAGAGGGATTCCTGAAGCGCGCTTGGGAATGGAACGACACCTACGGCGGAAGAATCTGCGAACAGCTCAAAAAGCTCGGCTCGAGCTGTGACTGGTCGAAGCGCCGTTTCACGCTTGACGACGGTTGCTCCGACGCTGTAAAAGAGGTTTTCGTCAACCTCTACAACAAAGGACTTATCTACAGAGGCACGAGAATAATCAACTGGTGTCCTCATTGCTGTACCTCGATCTCCGATGCGGAGGTTGAATATAAGGATATGGACGGCCATTTCTGGCACCTCCGTTATCCCGTAAAGGACAGCGACGAATACGTTTACCTCGCTACGACCCGCCCCGAAACGCTTCTCGGCGATACGGCGGTTGCGGTCAACCCGAAGGACGAGAGATATGCTCATCTTATCTGCAAGACACTTATTCTTCCCCTCGTCGGACGTGAGATTCCCGTCGTTGCGGACGATTACGTTGAGATGGATTTCGGTACGGGCGTCGTTAAGATCACTCCCGCGCACGACCCCAACGACTTCGAGGTCGGTATGCGTCACGATCTTCCTCTCGAAAATATGCTCACCGACGATGCAAAGGTTACCGAAAATTACCCGAAATATGCGGGTATGGACAGATATGAAGCGCGCAAAGCGATCGTAAAGGACCTCGAAGAGGGCGGCTACCTCGTTCGCGTTGAGGATATCAAGCACAACGTCGGCACCTGCTACCGTTGCAGTACGACGATCGAGCCGAGAGCGTCCTTGCAGTGGTTCGTTTCGATGAAGCCCCTTGCTGAGCCCGCTATCGAGGCGGTCAAGAGCGGCGAAGTCCGTTTCGTTCCCGACAGATTCTCGAAGAACTATCTCCACTGGATGGAAAACATCCGCGACTGGTGTATCTCACGTCAGCTTTGGTGGGGTCACAGAATCCCTGCGTTCTACTGTGACGACTGCGGCGAGCTTGTTGTTACGAAAGACGCGAGCGCAACCTGTCCGAAGTGCGGCCGCGAGATGCGTCAGGACCCCGATACGCCCGACACGTGGTTCTCATCTGCGCTCTGGCCCTTCTCGACGATGGGCTGGCCCGACGAAAACGCAGAGCTTCTCAACCGCTTCTACCCGACCGATACGCTCGTTACCGGTTATGATATAATCACTTTCTGGGTTTCGAGAATGATATTCTCGGGACTTGCTCACACGGGCAAAAAGCCCTTCTCCGACGTGTTCATCCACGGTCTCGTACGCGACGCGCTCGGCAGAAAGATGTCGAAATCGCTCGGAAATGGTATCGATCCGCTTGAGGTTATCAAGAATTACGGTGCAGACGCGCTCAGATTCACCCTTGCGACGGGCAACAGCCCCGGAAACGATATGCGTATCTCCGACGAGCGTTTTGAGGCATCGCGTAACTTCGCAAACAAGATCTGGAACGCGGCAAGATTCGTTATGATGAACCTCGATTGCGATTGCGACACCGATAACATCGACGTTTCGACGCTTGCGGAAGAAGATAAATGGGTTCTCTCGCTCTATAACCGCTTGGTTGGCGAAGTGAGAGACAACATCGACAGATATGAGCTCGGCATCGCCGTTTCGAAGCTCTACGACTTCATCTGGGACGTTTTCTGCGACTGGTATATCGAGCTTGTAAAACCGCGCCTCTCCGAAAAAGGAACCGCGTCCAACCTCGCGGCGCAGTCCACGCTCACCTACGTTCTTTCGAACACGCTCAAGCTTCTCCATCCCTTCATGCCGTTCATCACGGAAGAAATCTGGCAGTCGCTCCCGCACAACGGCGAAAGCATCATGATCTCCTCCTACCCCGAGGTTAAGGAAGAGCTTAACTTCCCGTCGGCAGAGAGAAACATGGAGGTTATGCTCACCGCGATCCGCGCGATCCGTAACCGCCGTGCAGAGATGAACGTTCCCCCGTCGAGAAAGGCGAACGTAATCATCGCAACTGCGGAAAAAGAGCTTTTTGCGGATAAAGAGCCCTTCTTCGTACGTCTTGCTTCGGCTTCGGGAATCACCGTCGTCGATTCCTGCGAGGACGAGGGTACCGTGAGAATCGTCACGAACGCTTGCGAAATTTTCCTTCCTCTTGCGGACATCGTTGACCTTGAGGCGGAAAGAGAACGCCTCTCGAAGGAGCTTGCAAACGCCGAAAACGAGATCAAACGCGCCGAGGGTAAGCTTTCGAACGCCGAGTTCGTCCGGAAAGCGCCCGAAAAGGTCGTTAACGCCGAGAAGGAAAAGCTCATTAAGTTCCAAGAGCTTGCCGAAAAGCTTCGCGCATCGATTGCATCACTCTAAATAATTTTGAGAGCTCGCTCGCATTTTTGCGGATGAGCTCTCTCTTTTTTTGGTAATTGCAAAATGATTGACAATTGACCTCGAATAATATAAAATGTGAAAAAATGAAACGAAAGGGTTCTGAAATGAAAAGATCAATTTCACTTCTCCTCGTGCTCCTGCTGACACTTTCCGTGATGCCTCTCAATACTTCCGCGGCGTCGGCTTCCGTCATGGTGGACGGCTATAACGAGACGAGATACGAGAATTTACTCATAATGTATACTCCCGACAAGAGCGTCACGACGGGAACCAACGAATGGGGCTATGAGGTCGTCGTTGTTGACAACGTTATCACAAAGGCCGGTACAGAGGGCGACAACACCGTTCCGAAAAACGGGTTCGTCATTTCGGGTCACGGCACAAAAGCCGATTGGCTCAAGGCCTATGCAAAGGTCGGATTTTATGCCGTTTTTGAAGACGGCATCATCAAAATCTCGGGCGACTCGCTGGACGCAGGTATTTTCTATTCGAAAATGAACACTCTTTCCGATATCAACGCCACAAGAGGCGAGAATATGCTTGTTGTTTATAACAAGCTCGGCGCAACTACGGGAACAAACGACTGGGGATTTGAAATTGTCATCGACGGCGGTATCGTCACCTCGATCGGCGGCAACAACAACAGAGTTCCCAAGACCACGGGAAGCTTCGTTCTCTCGGGTCACGGCGCGATGGCGGATTGGCTCCGCAACAATGCCGAGCTCGGTATGGTTGCTTCCTACGACAAGACGAATATGACCGTAACGCTTGCATATAACGAAAAAGCAATCCTTTCGGGTATGTCGCTCCGCATCAAGGAGCTTCGCACGATGTATGACGAAGCGGTTAAGAGATATGACGTTTTTGACTTCAAAGGCGCAAAAAGCACCATCGACTCGCTCGAGTCCGAGGTGACCAAGGCAAAGACCGCTTTCGAAAAAACGAACGACGCAATCACTCTTGAAAAGACGTTTGACGAGTTCAAGAAAAAATGCGACGCGGCATCTCTCAAGATTTGCGAGAGCAAGGTCTCGGAATACCGTGCGATTTGGGTTCGCCCCACGCAGAAGGATGCAAAATCGGTTGATGCTTACGTCGAACAGCTCTATAAGAGCGGTCTCAACACAATCTGCCTCGAGACGCTTCTCGACAGCTGTATGATAATGCCGATGCCCAAGAACAGTCTTTTTGAGCATCACCCCAAGTTCGGCGGGTTCGATGTGCTTCAGGCATACATCAATTCCTGCCACAAGAGAAACATGGAGCTTCACGTTTGGATGCCCGTGTTTTACGTTGGCGACGGCGGCTCTTATCAATCGAAGAAGAGCGTCGGTATGAAGAAGCCCGAGTGGCTCAGCGTAAGCAGTAAGGGTCTCACAACGGAGGTCACCGAGGGCTTCATCATGCTCGACCCCGCAAACAGGGAAGCAAAGGATTTCCTGCTTGAGTCCTACAAGTATATTCTTGAAACCTACGACATCGACGCGTTCCAGCTTGACTATATCCGCTATACCACCCGCACCTCAAAGGTGGATATGGGCTACAGCGACACGGCGATCAAGGAATTCAAGGCGCTCTACGGTGTCACCCCGACGTTCGACACCTCGTCGTCGCATTGGAACTCGTGGGTCAAGTTCAGAAGTGATTACATATCCGATTTCGTTCTCGAAATCAAGCTTATGATGCAGAAGGTCGCCCCCGACGTGCTTCTTGCGGCAGACGTTGTTCCCGATGCGACCGAGGCAAAGAATTACAACTATCAGGACTTTACCCGTTGGGTAAAAAGCGGTTGGATCGACGTTCTCTTCCCGATGGCGTACAACAGCGCATATCAGTCCGAGGTGAGCAAGCTCGTTAAGAGCTCCGACGGCAAGGCGTTCGTCGCGGCAGGGCTGGGCATCTATATGGACGAATACGATGCGATGGATATGCAGTCGCAGTCGCTCCACAACAACCTCGTCGGAACCGACGGCACGGCGTTGTTCGAGTCCTATTACTTTTTGAAAAAAAACACGGGTTCGGTTCTGACGAACGGTGTTTTCCGTGAAAGAGCGGTCACTCCCACCTATAACGTATCTCTCTCCGCCCAAAAGCAGCTCAGCAATATGATCAAGCGTATCGAGGACGTGATCGTACCGCTTTCCGGCTTTGCGGCGAGTAAAGCAAAAGTTTTGACCGAATCGATCAAAAAGCTTTCGACCGGTTGCACCGACAACAGCTATAGCTTGCAGAAGTTCAACGACGTCAAAAACGCGATCAAAGCTTCGACGCTTGACGCGGCTGCGAAGTCAAGATTGCTTTCCGATCTCGACTCGGCAGTAAAAGTTTATGAGATCAAGAACAAGAAGATCAAGCCCGACGGCTCTATTGGCGGCGGGGATACCTCCGACGATGATACTTCCAAAGATGAGTCGAATGACGTTTCAAAAGACGAATCCAAAGAAGACCCCAAAGACGAATCGAAAGACGAATCGAAAGATGAATCGAAAGAGGAGTCTAAAGATGAATCTAAGGAAGAATCTAAGGAAGAATCCAAAGACGAGTCTAAAGACGTTTCGAATGACACCTCCGTTGATAACACATCGGACG
>JAZRRU010000022.1:0-14768 GCA_045651025.1 Eubacteriales bacterium | reverse complement strand
CTTGATTTTTAGTGGATTATCCCAACGCTTTACTCATCGCGGCGCCTGTGTCTGCTTTGGTCTCGGCGTGGATGCGGCTATAAATATTGGCGGCGGATATATCCGAATGATTCTATCTATGCCGTCAAGTCTGCAATAAATCCCTCCCTCTGCGCCAAAAAGAAAAACCATCCAATCGGATGGTTTTTTGTTTTGTTTAAAGAGCGTAAATCACGGTTTTTCCTTTGCTTTGAATTAATAATTATATTTTTTGCGGTTTGCAATCAACATAATGACTGTCACGACAACGGCAAGAAGTTCTGCAACGACGGCGGACATCCAAATTCCGTCAAGCCCGAAAACGATTGGGAGAGCGAGTACGCACACGACTTGAAAGAGCAATGTACGTAAAAATGAAATGATCGCCGAAACGAGTCCGTCGTTGAGCGCCGTGAAGAACGACGAGCCGTATATCGCGATTCCCGAAAAGAGGAACGACAGCGAGAAAATCGTGAATCCGCGCAAAGTCATCGACATCAACTCTGCATCATATCCCACAAAGAAGCTTGACAGCGGTTTTGCAAGGAAAAACGCAAGTATCATCATAAATACCGAGCAAGCGGAAATCAGCACGACGCTTTTTTTCAAAAGCCGCTTCAGCTCGTGATGATTCTTCGCGCCGTAATGATAGCCGATAACGGGCGCAACACCGACCGAATAGCCGATATACGCCGAAAGGAAAACGAAGTTTACGTACATCAAAACGCCGTAAGCCGCAACGCCGTTTTCGCCTGCGTATTTAAGAAGCTGAAAGTTATAGAGCATACCGACGAGCGACATACAAACGTTCGAAAGAAGCTCGCTCGAGCCATTCGTGCACGCTTTTATGAGCGCGCGGAGGTCGAACTCGGGTCTCACCAACCTCAAAACGCCCGCGTTCTTCCGAGAGAATACGAAAAGCGGAATAACACCGCCGACAAGCTGGCTTATCGCTGTTGCAAGCGCCGCGCCGACGAGCTTCAGCTCCTGCGGAAAAAGTATAACCAACACGGCATCAAGCACCATATTCGTAACGCCCGAAATTACCGTCACGGCAAGACCGAGAATCGGCTTTTCGGCTGTCACGAAAAAGCTCTGAAACTCAAGCTGGAGCATAAAGAACGGCAAGACCGCAAGAATGATTCTTCCGTAGGTCACGCAATATTCAAGCATCTCGCCCTCGGCTCCGAGCAGCGAGGCAACCGGACGAATAACGATAATCCCGACTGCCGAAATGATAAATCCAAGCGCCGCGGTAATATATACAAACATCGAAAAAAGCGATCGGGCTTTTTCCTGTTTTCCCTCGCCGAGAGTTTTTGCGATAAGCGCGCTTCCGCCCGTACCGAGCATAAATCCGAATGCTCCGAGGATCATTATGAACGGGTAAATAAAATTAACCGCCGCAAAAGGCGTTTTCCCCGCGTAATTCGAGACGAAATAACCATCGACAACGCCGTAGACCGAGGTGAATATCATCATCACAACCGACGGGAACGTGAATTTTATCAATTTTTTATAATTAAAACTATCCGAAAGCTGTATTCTCATTATTTCTCCGAAAATTCTTTTTGCGCCGTGTATTATAACACAAACGAAACGCTTCTTCAATCGGAAAACGCAAATTTGTTTCCGTCAGAACAGAAACTACGGCGACGATCCCGAATATCAGGCGTACGTTAAGAGCACCCCGATACTTCTCCCCTTCGTTCCCCTTTACAGCGTGGAAAAATACAAATTCCTTATTGCGTGAATTTCAGAAAATCCGCCCCTCTCGGGCGGATTTTTATTTGACGGATACAAAAGTTACAAAAAATCACAAAATACTTGCTTTTTGGAGATTATAGTAGTAAAATATATGGGTTAAAAAATGAAAGGATTTTTTTGATATGAGTACAAACGTTAAAAAGAGCGGCGGCTGGCGTACGAACAAATGGATTCGTGCTGCTATCCCTGCTTTGTTGCTCCATTGCAGTATCGGTACTGTTTATTGCTGGTCGATGTTCAGTCAGGAAATTGCGGACTACATCGGTCATTCAAAAGGCGCTACTGAATGGGCATTCAGCTTCGCAATTTTCTTCCTTGGTATGTCCGCGGCATTCCTCGGTAATGTCGTAGAAAAGGACATCCACAAATCCTCGCTTATTTCGGCGATCTGCTTTGCTTCGGGTATGGCAGGCACGGGATTCTTCATCTGGTACGGCGGTGCGCATAAGGGCAGCATCGTTGCACTTCTCGGTATTTATCTTTGCTACGGCTTTATTATGGGTGTCGGTCTTGGTACAGGTTACCTCTCTCCCGTAAAAACGCTTATGCTCTGGTTCAAGGACAAAAAAGGTCTTGCAACCGGTCTTGCCGTTGCCGGCTTCGGCGCGGCGAAAGCTATCGCAAGCCCGATCATGCAGTGGATGCTCGGCGGTCTCGGCGACGGCGGTATTTTCAAGATGTTCCTTATTCTTGCTGCAGTTTACTTCGTCATGATGTTCGTTGGTCACCTTCTTCTCAAAAAGCCCGACGATTGGCACGAGCCGACTAGTGCTTCCGAAAAGAAGAGCATCATTTCGGTTATCAAAACCCGTCCGATCCTCAACTATGTTGGCATCTGGTTGATGTTCTATCTCAACATCACCTGCGGTCTTATGCTTATTTCGCAGGAAAAGATGATCGTTAAATGTATCGGTCTTGCAGGTGTTGTCGGCATCGTTTCCACGATTTCCGCTGTGTTCAACGCGGGCGGCCGTCTCGGATTCTCCGCGGCAGGTGACAAGTGCAAGGATAGAAACACGATCTACAAGGTTATCTTTGCTCTCTCCATCGTGTTCTCGGTTGTTGTTATCGTCACGAACGGCGTTTCTAACGGTGCGGAAAACACTCTTCTCGCGTTCCTCGTTCTCGCGCTCATCATGATCGTTAACGCGGGTTACGGCGGCGGCTTCTCGAACGTACCTACGCTTCTTTCCGACCATTACGGCATGTCTAACATCAGCGCGATCCACGGTATCACCCTCTCGGCATGGGCTTTTGCGGGTCTTTCGGGCAACCAGCTTGCAAACTGGATCGTCAACAACTTCGGCGAAACGGTTACCGTTGACGGCGTTGCGGTCAACCCGACCGGTTACCAGACGGTTATTTACGTTGTTGCCGCGCTTTACGTTGTTGCGCTTCTTATCAGCTTCCTCTTTGTAAGACGCGCAAAGGAGAGCAACTAATTTAAAAACAAGAAAAATAACATTAAAACGATCTTCGGCGGCAGGATTTATTCGAAATTGTTATCCCTGTTCCGCCGAGCGTTTTATAATGTGTGATATTTCTATAGACATTTGTAATGTTACATGTTATACTGTGACAGGACTGTTCATGAAAGGATCGTTGCTCGAATATGAATTCAGGAAATAGACCCCAACAAAATAGAGTTCTTGCAAAAAGAAGGAAGAAAAAGAACGCCAAAAAGGCGTTGGTTTATTCCGCGTTCATCGTAATTATCGCCGCGGTTTTGATTCTCGGCGGACTTTTCGCAGGCGGCGCGTTTAATGAAAACGAAGTATCCGAAAGCTCTTACGACTCAAGCGTTCAAAGTGAGAATCCTCACCAGAGCGAAGCAAGCAAGGAAGAAAGCTCGGACGTTACTCCTCCCGTTATTTCGGGAGTTACCGACCAAACCGTTTATGTAGGCGATGCTATTTCCTATCTCCGCGGTGTTACCGCTGAAGACGAAACCGATCCGAAGCCGAATTTGACGGTCGACAGCAGTTCGGTCAACTTGACTACGCCCGGTAACTACACGGTTACTTATACGGCGACCGATGCCTCGGGTAATAAGAGCACCGTCACCGCAACGATCACCGTTCTTGAAAAGCAAGAAGATCATGTCGATCTCGAAACCATTTATGCAAAGGCAGATGCCAAGCTCGCAAAGATAGTCAACAAGGACGATCCGCTGGAGGAGCAGATCAGCGATATTTATACTTGGGCAAGAGCTAATCTTGCATACGGCGGACATTCCGACAGAACGGACTGGCGCCAGACCGCATACATCATGCTCACCGAAGGCAAAGGTGATTGCTACGGATATTTTGCGGTAACGAAGCTGTTCTTTGAACGTCTTGGAATACCCAATATCGACGTTGAAAAAGTCAAGAACTTCCCCGAAGATTCAAACCACTTCTGGAGTCTTGTCAGTTACGACGGTGAAGAAACCTGGTATCACTTTGACGCAACCCCCAGAGTCGGCAGCGGCGATGACTTCTGTCTCGTTACCGACGCATTCCTCGATGCTTATTCAGAAAAACACAAGAGGAGTCACAACAGGGACGTTTCGCTTTATCCCGCTACTCCCTGAGAAATTGAAATGGACAACCGTATTTTAGGTGTGATGGGCGGTTTGGGCCCGATCGCAACTGCATATTTTATGGAACTTGTGATCAATATGACACAAGCAAATACCGATCAGGAAAACGTAGATATGATAATCTACAACTTTCCTTCTATTCCCGACAGAACGGGTTTCATTCTCGGAAAAAGCGAGAACAGCCCTCTCCCCGGGATGCTTAAGATCGGTCGTTCGCTTGCTTCGCAAGGTGCTTCGTTTATTGCGATTCCCTGCGTCACCGCGCATTATTTTTACCGCGAGCTTGAAAGCGAAATTTCCGTGCCCGTCATCAACGGCGTTGCGGAAACCGTCGCAATCCTCAAGGAAAAAGGCGTAAAAAAAGCAGGTATTATGGCAACCGACGGAACTATAGCAACACGTCTTTTATCCGATGAGCTCAGCCGTGCGGGAATTGAACCGATCATTCCCGACAAATCCGCTCAGGAAGACGTTATGCACCTTATCTATCAGAACGTCAAGGCAGGCAAAACGATCGAAATGGACCGTTTTCGCAGAGTCCAACAAAAACTGGTCGGAAACGGTGCAGAGGTTATTATTCTCGGTTGCACCGAGCTTTCGCTAATCAAACGCGGTTGCAATATCGGCGGCGGTTTTATTGACGTTATGGAAGTATTGGCGCAGCAATCGGTTTTGCGTTGCGGAAAGCAGTTAAGAAAAGAATTCTACGATTTGATCTCATGCTGAAAGAAGGCGGCTCTATGCAGACTAACATTCTTGAGTATCTTGAACATACTGTACTTGATTCGGCAGATAAATGTGCTTTTTCGGGTGAGAACGGCAGTTTGACTTTCGGTGAGCTTTATGCTCAATCACGTTCTGTCGGTTCATTCCTTGCAAAAGAGGGTTATTACAAGAACCCAATCGTTGTTTTTATGAAAAAACAACCAAAAACTCTTGCGGCATTCCTCGGCGTTATTTATTCGGGTTGCTTTTACGTACCGCTTGACGACGAAATGCCGAAGCACAGAATCGAGTTGATCTTAAGCAACCTCAACCCCTCGGCATGTATTTGCGACGAATCCACGGTCAGTCAGGCGCAGGAATTCAGCAATACGGGAAAAATCATTTGTTACGATGATATTTCAAGCGGTGAGATTGATGAAGCTGCTTTGAATTCGGTGAGAAGCAGACAGCTTGATACCGATCCTATATATATCGTTTTCACCTCGGGTTCGACCGGAATTCCGAAAGGCGTTGTCGGTTGTCACAGAGCGGTTATCGACTACGTTGAAAACCTTTGCGAAGTTTTGAAATTCAACAAGGATTCGGTCTTCGGAAACCAGACGCCTCTTTATTTCGATGCTTATCTGAAAGAAGTAATCCCCACCTTGAAATACGGCGCAACGACACATCTCATTCCGCGAAAGCTCTTTATGTTGCCCGTGAAATTGGTGGAATATTTGAACGAAAAGAAGATCAACACGCTTTGCTGGGTCGTTTCGGCGCTTACGTTTGTTTCTTCGCTTAAAACTTTTGATAAAATCAAGCCGGAATATTTGCATACGATCGCGTTCGCGAGCGAAGTGTTCCCTATCCGTCAATTAAACATCTGGCGTTCGGTGCTTCCCAACGCAAGGTTTATAAATCTCTATGGTCCTACCGAAACGACAGGTATATGCTGTTATTACGAGGTCGAAAAAGAGTTTGCCGAGGGCGACGTTTTGCCCATAGGAAAGCCGTTTAAGAACACCGAAATAATTCTTTTGGACGAGAATGACAAGGTTCCGCCTGCCGGCGAACAGGGCGAGATATGTATTCGCGGAACAAGACTCACGCTCGGATATTTCCGCAATCCCGAAAAAACGAGTGAGGCATTCGTCCAGAATCCGCTCAACGATCAATACCCCGAGCTTATCTACCGCACGGGAGATCTCGGCAAATTCAACGAGCAGGGCGAACTGCTTTTCCTTTCCAGAAAAGATAATCAAATCAAACACATGGGGCACAGGATCGAGCTCGGTGAGATTGAAGTTGTGGCGAACGCACATGATGAAATCAGCACCGCTTGCTGCGTTTTTGATTCCGACCGCAAAAAGATAGTTTTGTTTTACGTCGGCAACATTACCGAGATTCAATTAATGCAGTATCTTAAAGAAAAGCTTCCCCGCTATATGATTCCCCATACGATCAAACAACTTGAAACTATGCCGCTCACACCGAACGGCAAGATAGACAGAAATCTGTTAAAACAAAGGAGCAAAGAAAATGGATAAATTACTTGCCTTTCTTAACGATCTTCATCCCGAAGTTGATTTCGCAACCGAAGACGCGCTTGTTGACAACGGCGTGTTGAATTCGTTTGACATTGTAACTATCGTTGCGGAGGTTGATGACACTTTCGGTGTTGAAATCCCCGCTGAAGAGCTTATTCCCGAAAACTTCAATTCTGCATCGGCGCTTTACGCTTTGATTCAGCGTTTGGCAGACAACTGATATGCAGTTTACATCGTTTAGTTTTCTTCTTTTTGCAGGTTTGCTGCTGGTTTTATATTACCTCGTACCAAAAAAGGTGCAATGGTTTTTATTGCTCGCTTCAAGCTACGTGTTTTATCTCCAGTCGGGTATTGAAAACCTGTTCTTCATCCTGCTGACAACATTGACGACGTATTTAACCACGTTGCTCTTCTCAAGCATTCAAGCAAAACTCGACAGAAAGACCGCAAAAAAGAAGAATAAACCTTGGCTTTTGATCTGTCTCATCGTTAACTTTGGACTTTTGGCAATATGTAAGGTCCAATTAACGTTGCAAAATATTATTTTGCCGTTAGGTATTTCGTTTTATATGTTCCAGTCCATGGGCTATCTTATCGACGTTTACCGCGGAGGAACCAAAGCCGAGAAAAACCCTTTGAAGCTCGCTTTGTTCGTTTCCTATTTTCCGCAGTTGGTGCAAGGTCCGATCAGCAAATTCGGTCAACTTGCTCCCCAACTTTTCGGATCTCGTTCTTTTGACGGCAAACAGGTTTCTTTCGGTTTGCAGAGAATGCTTTGGGGTTACTTCAAAAAGCTCGTTATTGCCGATAGGATTGCTGCGGCAGTTATCGCTTTGAGAGCGCCCGAATATACCGGCATTTCTTTTATCGTTCTTACAATTTTTTACGCAATACAGATCTATGGCGACTTTACCGGCGGTATTGACATTGCTGTCGGTCTTTCGGAAGCGTTCGGCATTAAGTTGACCGAGAACTTTGTCCGTCCGTTCTTTTCAAAGAACATCGCCGAATATTGGCGCAGGTGGCATATTTCGCTTGGCGAATGGATGAAGGATTACATCTTTTATCCCTTTTCGATCAGTTCTCCGACGAGAAAGCTCAGCAAAGCCGCAAGAAAAAAATGGAGCAATTTCGGCAAACGTCTTCCTGTTTACGTTGCTTCGTTTGCAACTTGGTTCTGCACGGGTATCTGGCACGGAATTACGCCCAATTTTATTTTATGGGGTATGATGAACTGCGTCGTTATCGTTCTTTCGGAAGAAATGATGCCTCTTTACAAAAAGTTCCATGACCGTTTCCATTTGAAAGAGAAAACCTGGTACGGAGTGTTCGAGATGCTTCGTATGTTTATGTTGATGAATCTTATAAGAATCGTCGACTTGTTCCCCGACGTCGGAGAATATTTCCGTCGTATCGGAACTATGTTCGCCTCGTTTAACGTTCCGTTTATGAAGCTGGGGCTTTCTTCTCTTGATTACGGCATCCTTATATTCGGCATCGTTTTGATGTTCGTCATAAGCGTTATTCAGGAAAAGCGCGGAAGCGTTCGTGAATTGCTTTGGAACGGAAATTCGTTTTTACGTTATTCGCTGATAATTGCATTGCTGGTCATAGTTGTGCTTATGGGCAATTACGGCATCGGCTATGATGCGAGCAACTTCATTTACAATCAGTTTTAGGAGGCGGCATGAGAAGAGTAAAATTTTGTTTTGCGCTGATCATTTGCCTGGTCGTGCTGTTTCTTCTCCAAGCGTTGCTGGTTCCTAAATATATGGAAAGCTTGACAGAAGGCGCCTTGATCGGCGAATATTATGCCAACGCCAAAAACAATGACGTTATTTTCATCGGCGACTGCGAGGTTTATGAGAATTTTTCCCCCATTACTCTTTGGGAGGAATACGGAATCACCTCTTATATCCGCGGCAGTGCCCAACAGACAATTTGGCAATCGTATTACCTTATGGAAGAAACGTTCAAATACGAAACTCCCGAAGTTATCGTTTTTAATGTTTTGTCCATGAAGTATGATACACCCGCGAGCACAGGACGTTCGGAGCAACGCGAGGCATATAACCGAATGACGCTCGACACAATGCGTTGGTCGAAATCCAAATGGGACGCGATAAACGCCTCTATGACCGAAAAAGAGAAAGAACGCGAAAGCATGTTCTCTTATATCTTCCCTTTGCTTCGCTACCACGATCGATGGAGCGATCTTTCATCGGAAGATTTTAAATATTGGTTTAGTCGTGACGAAATATCTCACAACGGATATTTGATGCAGTTGGGCGTTAAACCGTTCACCAATGAATACGCCGAACGGCCTCTTGCCGATTACAGTTTCGGTGAAAACAGTTGGTATTATCTGAAAAAAATGGCGGATCTCTGTGAAGAGAACGGTACAGAACTCGTTTTGGTAAAAGCTCCTTCGCTATCGCCTGTTTGGTGGGACGAATGGGATCAACAGATAAAAGATTTTTCCGACGAGCGCGGATTGACTTATGTCAACATGCTTGAATATCAGGATGATATCGGTATTGATTGGACGCAAGACACCTATGACGCCGGACTACATCTGAACGTATACGGCGCTGAAAAAGCATCTTTGTGGTTCGGAAAAATATTATCAAACGATCTTGGAGTCAGCGATCGCAGAAGCGACGAAGATATTTCCAAAATATGGTCTGCGAAAGCAGAAAAATACAACCGACAGAAAGGAATACTTCCCAATGAAGAAGATTAGTGTTTTATTATTATCCGTATTGTTGTTGCTTAGTTTCGTTGGATGCAACAACGTTGATTCCAACAACCCGTCAGATTCTTCTTCGGAGGCAAGCACTACAGAAAACGGTTTTGTGTTTAAGTACAACGGAATTGACATTGCTCTCAACGGCAATGCCGAACCGATAATCGCCCAACTCGGCGAACCCAAGAGTTACACCGAAGAACCGAGTTGTGCTTTTGAGGGGCTTGACAAAACTTATTATTACGGAAGCTTTTACGTTTCGACCTATCCGCTTAACGACAAGGATTACATCCAGAGCATTTGGTTTGCCGACGACAGCGTTGCCACCGAAGAAGGTATTCGCATAGGCAGTACAAAAGCGAACGTCGAAGCGGCATACAGCGCAGATGCTTTTAACGGAAGCAATGCTTATACGATCACCAAATCGGACACAAAACTTACGATCATCCTCACCAATGACCTCGTAAGTTCGGTTCAATACGAAATTGTGATTCAATAAACGCAAAAAACGACTTCGTTCAAAAAACGAAGTCGTTTTTTTATTCACACAAACCGCTGGGCGTAACCGCATCTTTTGCATAACTCCTCGGTCGCCTCGCCGCGCCTGAAGCCCTCGACCATATTCAAAGCGCGTTTTGAATTAAGTATTGACTCGATATCCTCGTTAAATACGTTTCCGAGGTTGATCCTACCGTCACTGTCGAGACAGCAGGGCACGACCGCGCCGTCCGAAAGGATACCGAACTGGTCTTTCAACCCGTAGCAGAAGAACCTGTTACCTTTTATTTCCGCATCGCAATCGGGCCATTCAAAGCGTTCCCCGAACTCGAGATATATTTTATCACGGATTTTGATGCCTCGGCTGTTCTCCGCCCAGTCGCCCGATATATTCTCTTTCAGAACGTCGATCGCGGTCTTATTCTTTCCGTCGTCAAAGCCGTTGTTCCAAAGGAGGAAAACGACAATCGTTCCGCTTTCCGCGGCTTTTTTTGCGAAGTCGGCAAGAGAGCGGACGTACCGTTCGTGGTCGTCGGACGTGCCGTTCTCGAAGCTATGTAAGGAGACGTTGATCTTATGCACTCCGACGGACAGAAGCTCGTCGCCCCGCTTTTGCAGAAGCGTTCCGTTCGTTGTGATTATCGATTTATACCCGCGCTCGCCCGCCATTTTTATGAACTCGGGAAGCAACGGGTGAACGAGGGGCTCACCCATAAGGTGATAATAGATATATTTCGTCTGCTCGGTCAGCTTTTCGAGAACGATCGCGAACTCCTCGGCACTCATCTGCTTCGGCGCTCTTTTGTGCCCATGACAAAACGAGCAGTTCATATTACATATATTCGTAATTTCGACATAAACCTTGTTGTACATAGGCGATCCTTCTGTGCGTTGAAGCTGTTGTTTGCCTTTCAAAAAGTGGCTCAAAACAAAAGTTTTAAGCCACTTTAAAAGATGGTGTATTATCCATAAAATAGGGACTGTCAAGACTTTTGTTGTCAGTGTGTTGCGCCGGCAACAATATCATAAATAATTCAACATCAAATTTCAAGGTTTTTCCATAAATTTCGTTAGGAAATCACCTCGAAAAAAGCGACATCTTTTTTATGCCCTCCAAACCGCCTTAATGATATTGCTGATCTTGGGTGTTGTTCCGTACATCAACACACCAACACGATAGATCTTTGCGGACAGGACACCTACGCCAACCGTAGAGCCAATAAGGATGGCAATGGAAATAGCAATTTCATACCAAGGTACTGTGCTCATAGCGATTCTCGTAAACATCGACATGGGCGAGGTAAACGGAATGTAGGAACACACCACCATAAGTGTGTTATCCACATTGCCGGAAGACATGGAGGTCATTACGACAACAAAAGCGATAATAAATAGCATTGTAATCGGCATAACCGAGGTGTTGATATCTTCGAGCTTCGAGGCGGTGGAGCCGACTGCGCCGAACATAAAAGCGTAAATGAGAAAACCGAGAATAAAGAACACCAACATATACACCAGAAGTTCGGGCGGAATGTTGAAAATGGAATCGATAATCACATTATCGCCCCAATAGGACTTGTTGAGGTTATAGAACAGAAGCGCCGAACCAAACACAGCAACGAGTTGAATAAAACCTGCAAGGCAGGATGCGATAACCTTACCGAACATCATGGACGTGGGCTTTGCGCTTGTAATAAGAACCTCCATGGCGCGAGAACTCTTTTCGGTTGCCACGTTAGTCGCAACCATCTGACCGTAAAGCAGGATCACCATATACAAAGCAAAAATCATAATGTAGGTATAGAAGAAGTTCTGCATCTGATTCTTGCCGAGACTTTCAACTTCACCGTCAATTTGAATACTCATGACACCTGCGGCATCCTCAGCAGACATACCGCCGTTTATCATAGCGTTGATCTGATAGATCTTCTGCAGCACACCGGTTGCGATATCGGGGTTCATATCGTACATCGAAAAATTGTCAACGTAATATGTGAAGGTCGTAGATCCGGTCATTACGAATGCGCACTCTGCATTCCCTAATGTGATCGCCTCTTTGATTACGCTGAGTTCATCATCTGTGAGTTGCACATCATAATCCGTAAAGGAGGCAGCAAAGGTCTCGCGCAGCATATCAACTTGTGCAGGATCACCTGCTTTCACGAGCATAACGGAAAGAGTGTCTTTTTCTGTTTGATTATCGTTGATGACTATGCCTGAATTGTCCCCTGCGGGATTATCCTTAAACATTGAAGTAATACGGGGGAAGAACATCACTGTGGCAATCAGCAGCGCGAGAAAAATCGTGACGCCGAGAAAGACCTTGTTCTTGAAGTAATATTTGAGTTCAAATTTAAGAATTTTTCCAAATTGTTTCATCGCTTAGTCCTCCTTTGCGGCATCGCCCGCGCATTCTACGAAAATGTCATTGAGGGAAGGTTCAAACACCTTCACCTCGTCAATATCATAGTTCTCTACAAGACGAGTCATAGCGGCTTTCTTCTCGGAGGGATCAGCAAGACGAATCATCAAGTCACCGTTATCCATAACCGTACAGGAAGAGCCAAAATCGGATATGATTTCATCGGGACTCTCTGTACGGACAACCAAGCGGTCACGGGGATAATCACGCTTGATGTCGTGCAAATCTCCGTGCAGAGCAACAACGCCGTTGTTGAGGATGGCGATGCTGTCGCAAAATTCTTCGATATAACTCATTTGGTGACTCGAAAACAGAACTATCTTTCCGTTGCTGATCTGTTCTTTAACTACATCCTTCAACAGCATCGCATTGACGGGATCAAGACCGGAGAACGGCTCATCAAGAATAACGATTTCGGGATCGTGAGCAAGAGCCGTAATAAGCTGGATCTTTTGCTGATTGCCTTTGGAAAGTGTATCGAGCCGTTTATTGCGGTATTCTGTCATACCGAGCCGCTCGAGCCAATAGTCGATTGACTGCACGGCCGCCCTGCGGCTCATACCTTTCAGTTCTGCAAAATATGTAAGCTGGTCAATGATGATCTTTTTCGGATACAGACCTCTTTCTTCGGGAAGATAGCCAATACCTATTTTGTCGTAGTCAATAGGTTGTCCATCAATCAGCACCTCCCCGCGGTTGGCAGGAAACACATTCATCAAAATACGAATGGATGTCGTTTTACCTGCACCGTTTCTGCCAAGCAGACCGAAGGCCTTACCACCTTCAGCTTTAAACGAAACTCCGGTGAGGACTTTTTTATCCCCAAACGATTTCTCGATATTTTTTAATTCCAATACCATTTTTTGGCCTCCTAATAAAAAGTGCGTCAACCGAAGCCGATGCACCGAAAAACGCAAACCCCGATTGTCGCCAAACAAATTACATGTTGAAGTTTGTTTGACAATATATTTATAGCATAATGGAGTCGAAAAGTAAAGTGTTTTTGATAAGGTTGCAAAATTGGTTGAAGATGAACCAAAAGACAATACAATCTTTCGACTATAATGTCTTTTTGTTCATCTTATCCGGTATCTTATTTCTTTGTTAAGGAATCGCGTTTTTTGGCAAGAAAAGTTAATCTCACTTTGCAGCTTTTGGTTATAATATCAGGAATTATAACCTCATTTCCTTTGATTGCCATGCGATCTGTCCATTGACAATCGTGTATTTCACAGAGGAAGCAATTTGTAACGGATCGCCGTCAAAAATGGCAATATCGGCATCTTTTCCTTCTTTCAAGCTACCGACTCGGTGATCAACACGGCAAATACGGGCGGCATCAATTGTAATTGCACGCAACGCGCCCCATTCGCTCATCCCCTCTTTAACGGCAAGTGCTGCGCATAGCGGAAGGTATTGAATCCTGGATACCGGGTGATCTGTGGTCAGTGCCACCAAAACTCCTGCTTTCTCAAGTTCACCGGGCGTCTTAAAATCCGAAAGACTTACTTCGTCCTTGCTGCGTGATGCCAGAGAAGGGCCGACAATAGCGGGATAATTACTTTCCGCAATGGCTTCGGCGATAAGATGGCCTTCGGTACAATGATCCAGCGTGAGACCCAAACCGAATTCATCAGCAATGCGAATAGCAGTAAAAATATCATCAGCGCGGTGCACGTGTGCTTTCATCGGTATTTTCCCCTCAAACAGATCTCGATAGCACTCCATGGTAAATGTTTTTTGTGATCCGTTATCGTTAGTGAAATATTGCCTTGCAAGAGTTAATTCCTCCCGAATTAACGATGCAATCCCCATGCGGGTCGAAGGGATATTTCCGTTTGGACCATAATTTGTCATTGGATTTTCTCCAAAGGCGAACTTTATAGCGGAGGGCGATTGTACGACCATATCATCGATTCGTCTGCCGCTGGTTTTTATGAAAGCAAATTGCCCACCGATTGGATTAGAGCTTCCCGGTCCTACCATTACACTTGTGATGCCGGCAGCCAAAGCATTGTGAAAAGCACTGTCCATGGGATTGATTGCATCAATAGCACGGATGGATGGTGTGATTGGATTTGTACCTTCGTTGCATTCATCTCCTTGACTCGTCTTCTTTTCTTCCGAAATTCCTATATGGCTATGTGCATCAATCAAACCGGGATACACGCGCAAACCGGAGGCATCAATGATTCGCATACGTTCCGTTGGAATTATTTTTTTTGAAATCTGAATGATTTTATCTTTGTCAATCAGCAAATCGTCATAACGCTCTTCGTTGGTCTCCATTGTAAAAACCAATCCGTTTTGTATTAAAAGCACATGAAATCCTCCTCAATATTTTTCATGTATATTTTGTCCGAATACAGTCAAAACTATGCTTACCGCCAAATAACAAAGGAATTTTTTTATGAACAACAATTCTTACAACAACCAGAACAACCAGAACAACCAGAACAGCCAGAACAACCAGAATAATCA
>JAZRRU010000021.1:0-9107 GCA_045651025.1 Eubacteriales bacterium | reverse complement strand
CGCGGTGCGGTCATGGCTGACGGTTTTACCGTTGCCGTGCTCGGTAACCCGATCGGAGATATTTATCCGAAAGAAAACGTGAAAGCGTTCGAAACACTCTACAAATGCGGTCTCGTCGTAAGTGAGCTCTATCCCGGTGCGCCGAGGACTCGGGCAGACTTCCCGAGCCGTAACCGTATCATAAGCGGTATCAGCGATTCCGTCGTTATCGCCGAAGCGGGCGAGAAAAGCGGTGCGCTCATTACCGCAAAGCACGCGCTGACTCAAGGGAAAAGCATTTTTGCCGTTCCCGGCGCGATCGGTGCGGAGAACGCGGGCACGAATCAACTCATAAAAACGGGAGTCCCGATTGCGACCGATCCTTATGACGTTTTGGCTCCGCTCTCGCTAGAATACCCCGAAAAAATTCATATATACGAACCATCGGTGACGCGGAATCTTCGCTCGTACGGGAACGTCATCGCGACGGAAGAGAAAAACGTTGAACGCCTCGTGCGCGCCGAGGGTATCGAAGAAAAACCACTCACGAAAGAAACTGTCTCGGGAAGCATTTCCGAGTCGATAATAGAACTGCTGAAAAACAGTAAACCGCTCACTGCGGACGAAATTGCCGCAGATCTTTCGACGGATATAACGTCGGTCATGACCGAGTTGACGTTGATGGAGATTGACGGAAGCGTTACGGTTTCCGTCGGCGGAAGATATACCTGCTTATAAAATTTTTCAACCAATGGAGAAAATTGATGAACACACTCGTAATAGTTGAGTCGCCTCACAAAGCAAATACGATAAAGGGATTTCTTGGAAAAGGTTATAAAGTAAAGGCCTCGAAGGGCCACGTCCGTGACCTTCCGAAAAGCAAGCTCGGTATCGAGATCGAAAACGATTTTGAACCGCAGTATATAAACATCCGCGGAAAGGGCGAGCTTATCAACGAGCTCCGAAAGGAAGCGAAAGCCGCCGACCGCGTATTTCTTGCGGCCGACCCTGACCGTGAGGGCGAAGCGATAAGCTGGCATCTTGCGAACGTTCTTAAGGTCGATCCGTCGAAAATAAAGCGCATCACCTTTAACGAAATTACGAAAAACACTCTCAAGGAAGCAATCAAGCATCCGAGAGATATCGATATGAATCTCGTCAACAGCCAGCAGACGAGACGTATTCTTGACCGTCTCGTTGGTTATAAGATCAGCCCGTTCCTCTGGAGACACATCAAAAACGGTCTTTCCGCAGGACGTGTTCAGTCGGTAACGACGAGAATCATCGTCGAGCGCGAACAGGAGATCAACGCTTTCGTTCCCGAGGAATATTGGCTCATTTTCGCTGATCTTCTTACCGAGAATACCGAATCTCTCAAAGTTAAATTTTACGGCAAGGATGGCAAGAAGCTCGAGCTTTCGAACGAGGAACAGGTTCGTGATATCCTTTCCTCGGTGGATAAAAATAACTTCCGCGTCGAGTCGGTAAAGCGCGCCGTAAAACAGCGCCGTCCCGCGCCCCCGTTCATCACCTCGACTCTCCAGCAGGAAGCAAACCGCAAGCTCTCCTTCCAGTCGCAGAAAACGATGCTCATCGCGCAGGAGCTCTATGAGGGTGTAAATATCGGCGAGAAGAATACCTACGGTCTTATTACCTACATGCGTACCGACTCTCTCCGTATCTCCGACGAAGCGCGCGATGCGGCGAAGAACGTTATCGTTTCGAACTACGGTGCGGATTATTATCCCGCAACGCCGAATAAATACAAGCTCAAAAAGAACGCGCAGGACGCCCACGAAGCAATCCGTCCGACCGACCCCTCGATCACTCCCGATATGATAAGAGGCAAGGTCACGAACGATCAGTATAAGCTTTATAAGCTCATCTGGGACAGATTCATCGCGTCGCAGATGTCTCCCGAGCTTCGCGATACCGTTACTGCGGATATCGTTTCGGGCGGTTATACCTTCCGTGCAAACGGCCATAACATCAAATTCCGCGGATTTGCGGCAGTCTACGGCGATATTGCCGACGAAAATTCCGACGAAGACAGCGCAGCTATGCTTCCCGACCTTTTTGAGGGCGAGGTTCTTACCGCAGCGGAAATCACCCCCGAGCAGAAGTTCACCCAGCCGCCCCTCCGCTTTACCGAGGGCTCGCTCGTAAAAGTGCTCGAGGATAAAGGCATCGGCAGACCGTCGACCTACACTCCTACGATAACCACGATAATCTCGAGAGGATATATCCGCCGCGAGGGCAAGTTCCTCGTTCCGACCGAGCTCGGAAACGTTACGACGGATCTGATGAAAAAATCCTTTTCGCATATCGTTGACTATAATTTTACGGCAAATATGGAAGAAGACCTCGATAAGATCGAAGACGGAAGCTCCGAATATATCGGCGTTCTCCGCGAGTTTTATTCGCAGTTCTCGGTTCAGCTCGAGGAAGCGGAAAAAACGCTTGGAAGCGAACGCGTTGAGGTTCCGAAGGTTGAAACGGGAATCATCTGTGAAAAATGCGGTGCGGTAATGGTCGAAAAGACCGGCCGTTACGGCAAGTTTGCCGCGTGCCCGAACTACCCGAAATGCAAAAACACGAAACGACTCGATGCGGTTGCCGAAAAAGAGGAAGAAGATAAGAAGAACCCCGAGGTCATCTCCGAAGAAAAATGCCCGAACTGCGGAAACGATATGGTGCTTCGAAAAGGACCTCACGGAAACTTTTTCGCCTGCCGTAATTACCCCGAGTGCAAAACCGCGATGCCCTACCGCCGTGACAGCGGAATTGCTTGTCCCGACTGCGGAAAGCGCATCATGATAAAGCAGACGAAGAGCCGCAAGAATTACTACGCCTGCGAGGATTATCCGAGCTGCGGATTCTCGTCGTGGGACGTCCCGACGGAACGCCGCTGTCCCCAGTGCGGTGCGCCCGTTCTTAAAAAGAAAACGAGAGAAATGTATTATTGCAAAAACGATTGCGGATGGAGCGAAGGAAAATGAAAATTACCGTTGCAGTTGATATAATGGGCGGCGATAACCCCGCGAGCGAGCTTGCTTCGGGTGCGATTCTTGCCGCAAACGAGTTCAAAAACGAAGGACTTTCGCTCATTCTCGTCGGAACCGAGGATGCAATAACCGCTCTTCCCGAATTACCCGAGAACGTAAGCACGGTCGTTGCAAACAGCGTTGTCGAAATGACCGACGATCCTGCCGTCGTTATGAAAGAAAAGAACGATTCCTCTCTCGCAACGGCTTGCAAGCTCTGCAAAGAGGGGCGTGCCGACGCGGTCGTAAGCGCAGGTAACACAGGCGCGCTTTTCACCGCCGCATCGCTTATAATCCGACGTATAAAAGGTATCCGCCGTGCGGCGCTCGGCTCGATAGTACCGCTCGAAAAGCCGTTCGTGCTTCTCGATTGCGGTGCGAACCTTGACGCGTCTCCCGACGTGTTGCGCCTCTATGCGAAAATGGGCTCGGTTTACGCCGAGAACGTTCTCGGTATCGAGAACCCCCGTGTCGCTCTTTTGAACAACGGAACTGAGGAACACAAAGGAACTGCGCTCCAGATCGAGACATATCAGCTTCTTTCCGAAGACGATACGATCAATTTCGTCGGCAACTGCGAGGGGAAAGCCGTTCCTTTCGGAACCTGCGACGTTCTCGTGTGCGATGGATTTACAGGAAATATAACTCTCAAGCTCATAGAGGGTATGGGCAAATTTATGTCCAAAGAGATAAAAGGCATCTTCAAAGCGAACCCGATTTCCATGCTCGGCGGACTTCTCACGTTAAAACAGACCAAGTCGCTCAAAAAACGTCTTGACCCCGCGGAATACGGCGGAGCGCCCTTCCTCGGACTCGCAAAACCCGTCGTCAAGGCGCACGGAAGCTCTGACGCTTATTCATTCCGTTCCGCAATCAAGCAGGTGATGCTTTACTGTCAGGGCGGAACGATCGAAAAGATCGCAGAATCTATGACAAAAAAGACCGAACCTTCATCGGAGGGAAACATAAATGAGTGAAGAAAAGGCGTTTTGCCTTCTCGAAGAAGAAATTAAATATACGTTCAGCGATAAAAACCTTTTGCGCGTTGCGTTGACTCACCCGTCATACTGTAACGAGAACCGAAAAAGGGGCTTTTCGGTGAGCAACCAGAGAAGCGAGTTCCTCGGAGACTCGATACTTTCGGTTATTACGGCTGAATTTCTTTTCAACCGCTTTACCGAGGAGGACGAGGGATTCTTGACGCGTACCCGCGCCGCACTTGTGTGCGAGGATACGCTTGCAACGTTCGCAAACAGAATAGAACTCGGCGACTATATGCTTTTCGGAAACGGCGAGGCGGTTGCTTCGGGCGGAAGACACCGTAAGAGCACGCTTGCCGATGCGTTCGAGGCGATTATCGCCGCGATCTACCTTGACGGCGGAATGGAGAACGCAAAAGCGTTCGTGCTTCCGTTTTTGACCTCGGTGATCGATACGGTGATTAAAACGGGTACCGAGGACTACAAATCCCGTCTCCAGCGCATCGTTCAGCAGACTCCCGAGGAAGTGCTTACTTATACTCTCGTCGGCGAGGACGGCCCTCCCCACGACCGCACGTTCAGCTATGAGGTCTACCTCAACTCGAACCTGCTCGGAAAGGGAAAAGGTCGTTCAAAGCGCGAAGCGGAGCAAGCCGCCGCGCGCGAAGCGCTCATTCTTCTCGGTGAATTAGATGAAAAAGCACCGTAATCTGCCTTTTTTCGTTCCCCATGCGGGATGCCCGAACTGCTGTGTCTTTTGCTCGCAGGTGAAAATCACGGGCGAAAGGGCAGAAAAGGATATCGACCTTGAAATCTCGGAGCTCCGCGCGATGCTTGAAAGTGCATCGGGCGAGTTTTCCGAGAGTCAGATCGCATTTTTCGGAGGCAGCTTTACGGCTATCGAGAGGGGAAGAATGGAACGTCTTCTTTCGGTCGCGAATGAATATATCGACTCGGGCGTTGCTTCGGGAATCCGCATTTCCACGCGTCCCGATAAGATCGATCCCGAAATTCTCCGATTACTTAAAAAATACAGCGTGACGAACATCGAGCTCGGTGTCCAGAGCACCGACGATACGGTTCTTACGGCGAGCGAGCGAGGACACAGAGCGGTCGATTCGTTCAAGTCGGCAAAGCTCATCGTGGAAAACGGGTTTGTTTTCGGCGGTCAGATGATGATCGGTCTTCCCGGTGCAACCGAGGAGAGCGAGGTCAAGACCGCGCGCGATATCGTCAGTATGGGCGCGAGGGAAGCAAGAATCTACCCGACCGTCGTTTTTGAGGGAACGAAGCTCTATGATATGGCAAAAAGCGGGTCTTATGAGCCGCTAACGCTTGAATCGGCTGTTGCACGTACCGCAAAATGCGCGAGGATTTTTCTCGAAGCGGGTGTGAATATTCTCAGGATCGGACTTCACGCATCCGAGAATCTGAAAAACGCCCCCCTCGGCGCGAACCATCCTGCGCTCGGCGAGCTTGTCAAAAGCCGTATTTATACCGATATCATCACGGATATGGCGGGTGACTGCCGAGGAAAAAATCTTGAAATAAGCATATCAAAAAAAGATATTTCGATGCTTTGCGGACACGACGGCAAAGCGATAGAACTTTTGAAGGCAACCACGGGCGCAAGATCGGTCTCGGTTTTCCCCGACGACAGCGAACGCTTCTCGCCTTCCGTAAAAGTAAACTCTTAAAAATCAAGGAGTGTAAAAAATGCGCTTAAAAGCCATAGAAATGTACGGATTCAAATCCTTTCCGGATAAAACGCGAATCTCGTTCGACAGCGGTGTTACCGCAATAATCGGCCCGAACGGAAGCGGCAAATCGAATATTTCCGACGCGATACGTTGGGTTCTCGGCGAAATGAGCGCGAAATCGCTCCGCGGAAGCCGTATGGAAGACGTCATCTTTAACGGTACGGCGAGCCGTACCGCGGCAAACTGCGCTTCCGTATCGCTTTGCATCGACACGGAAGAGGAATATAACCGTGCAAATCACATGACTATGGGTGTTGACGAGTCGGACGATCAGCAGAAAAACAACGGCTACCGACTTTCCGACCAGCCCGAGGTCACCGTGACGAGAAAGCTTTACCGTAGCGGTGAAAGTGAATATTACATAAACAAAAAACAGGTTCGTCTGAAAGATATCTATGAGCTTTTCTATGATACGGGTATCGGCAGAGAGGGCTATTCGGTCATCGGTCAGGGTAAAATAGCCGAGGTTCTTTCGCAGAAGGACGACGAAAGAAGAAGCATCTTCGAGGAAGCGGCAGGAATTTCTAAAATACGCTATAAAAAGCTCGAAGCGGAACGCAAGCTCCGCGATACCGAGTCGAACCTCGTCCGCGTAAACGACATCCTTTCCGAAATCTCGTCGCGCATCGGTCCGCTCGAAAAAGAAGCGGAAAACGCGAAGCAGTATCTCGTCCTCAGCGAGGAAAAGAAGGGTATTGAAATCACCCTCTGGCTCGATAGAATCGCGTTTTTGCGTGCACGCCGAGTCGAATGTGAGACCGAGCTTGCCGCCGCAAAGATCGCACTTGAAAACGCAGAACGCGAGGTTGCCGAATGTGATGCGGCGACCGATAAGATACACAACGAAAGCTATGAATTTTCGCGCATTATGAGCGAATGCGAGCGTGAAAAGACCGAAGCAGTCCACCGCAAGGGTGAAGCAGAAGGTAAAAAAGCCGTCTGTGCGAACGATATCGCTCACTCCGAGGAGTCGGTTGCCGAGGCGAAAAAATCGATCGAATCCGCGATTTCCGAAAAGGCAGAAGCGGAAAAAGCGATTTTTGAATGTGAAACCGCAAAATCTGAAGCGGAATCGAAGCTTCGCGAGTACGAAACCGCAAGCGCGATTGCAGAGAAAGAATACGAAACCGCGCGAAACGCATCCCAGTCGGCAGATAAAGAGGGCGAAAACGCGTCTCTCCGCCTTGAAATACTCCAGAACGAAAAAAGCACCCTTTCCGCGAACGAAGCGGCTCTCGGTGCGTCGCTCGAGGCGGAACGCAGAAGCGTAGCGGAGAACGCCGACCGCCTTACCGCCGCAAAAGAACGTGTAAACGCGCTTGAAACCGAGCTCGGTAAGATCGAGGTTCTTATTTCCGAGGCGGGAAATCTCGTGAACGAGACCGAAAATAAAATCGTCGCGCTTGATTATGAACGTGCGTCGCTTTTGCAAAAGCTCCGCTCGGCGGAGGAAGAAATTACCGCCGAAAAAATCAATCTCTCGGGCGAGGAACAGCGCCTTGACCAGCTCAAGCGCCTCGAAACTCTTCTCGAGGGCTATTCCGAGAGTGTAAAACGCGTTATTAACGATTGCACCTCGGGAGTTATCCGTAACGGAAACGAAAAAATCGGACTTTACGGAACGGTTTCGAACATAATATCCTCCGAGAACGAGTACGTTATCGCGCTTGAGACCGCGCTCGCGGCATCGGTGCAGTTTATCGTCGTTCAGAAGGAGTCCGATGCAAAGGCGTGTATCCGCTATCTCAAAGAAAACAAGCTCGGCAGAGCGACCTTCCTTCCGCTTGAGAGCGTGACGGGAAGAAGAAGCGACGTGTCCGAAATCAAGGACATGAAGGGTTATATCGGCATCGCCGCCGACCTTGCAAAATACGACGAGAAGTTCAAAGGCGTTGTCAACGACCTTCTCGGCAGAACCGTTATCGCCGATAACATCGATTCCGCATCCGCAATCGCAAGAAAGAGCGGATTCAAGATCAAGATAGTCACGCTCGACGGTCAGATAATCAACGCAGGCGGTAGTTATACGGGCGGTTCTTCCGCTGTAAAGGTAGGCGTGTTCACGCGTGCTATGGATATCTCTGCTCTCGGCGAAAAGATAAAAGAACGTGAAGAAAACATAAAATCGCTTGAAGCAAAGCGTGATGCTATTTCTGCGGATTGCGCCCGCGCTGACGGTGAGCTCGAGCTTCTCCGTGTGACACTTTCCGAAACGACGACGAAAAAAGCGAGCCATACCGCAACGAAGGATTCTCTCGTTGCAAGAATCGAGGAAGAAAAGACGAGAGTCGAGTCGCTTTCCGGCGGAGGTGAGCTTCTCGAAAAACTCGAAACAGAACTGAAATCGCTTCAGATCGAGAGCGAAAAGCTTGCAACGTCTATCTCCGAAGCAATGCTTGCCCGTGAAACCGCGCGCAAGAACGCCGAGGACGTCAAAAAATCCGAAGAGCTTGCTTTCTCGCGCGTTAACGAAGCAAGAATGGCGCTTTATGCCGCGAAGAACGACGTTTCGGTCTCCGACGAACGCCTCGCGATTTCAAAAAGACGAAAGACCGAGCTTGATACGCGTATCACTCTCGGAAGCGCGTCGATTGAAAAAGCGGAAGCTATCATAAAAGAACGTACTGCCGAAACCGGCAAGCTCAACGCCGAATGTGCAGAATGCGATTCCATAATCACAAATTGCGAAAAACGCCTTGCCGATCTCGTTTCGGGCAGGGAAGAAAAGGAAAAACAGCTCACCGAGATGCGTGCAAAGCAGAAGGCAGTTGCCGCATCAAAGGAAGAAGCGTTCCGAAATCTTACCGAATCCGAGATGAAGTGCAACAGCGTAAACACCGAGTATGACACTGTTACCTCAAAGCTCTGGGACGAATACGAGCTTACTTATTCCGACGCGGAACGATTCCGTCTCCCGAAGGAAAAAATGGACAATGCGCCCACGCGTCTTGCATCATTGAAAGCGAAAATCCGTTCTATGGGCGTTATCAACGTCAACGCTGTCGAGGAATACCGCGTGACGAAGGAACGTTACGACTTCCTCAAGACGCAGACCGACGACCTCAACAAGACCCGTTTGGGACTTGACAAGACGATTGCAAAGCTCTCCTCCGGTATGAAGGAGACCTTCCTTGAATGCTTTGAGAAGATAAATACCGAGTTCAACGCCGTATTCACCGAGCTTTTCGGCGGCGGCAGTGCAAGAGCAGAGCTCACCGATCCGATGATGCCTCTCGAGTGCGGTATCGATATCGTCCTCAAGGTTCCCGGAAAGAGCGTAAGAAGTATTTCGCTTCTTTCGGGCGGCGAGCAGTCGTTTGCCGCGATATCGCTCTATCTTGCGC
>JAZRRU010000020.1:0-14690 GCA_045651025.1 Eubacteriales bacterium | reverse complement strand
GATTCCCGTTGCGGGTGCCATAGCGCTAACGCGCTCAACCGGAAACACTTGTTTCCGGTTGTTTTTTTGAGTTTTGTACGCTCGCGCCTCGCCGTGATGCCCTAAAAATGCAAGCATTTTCAGGGGACCCCCTTCACCGCTCGCAAAACTCCAAGGTGTAAAAATCGACGCGCATGTCGCCGATTTTTACATAATTTCATTTTCATTTTAACTTCACTAACAAATCCGCCACAATCACCAAATAAAAACAGACGGACCTTATGTTCGTCTGTTTTTGTTTCGTAGTAAAAACGGGAAGCGAAGGGCGCGTGTTGAAATGCGTTTTGATTTTTGCTAAGTATTTTCTTCTTTACCCTCATAGCATTGACAATGGGAATTTTGTATGTTATACTTTCTTTGGGATATTATAGAATCATGTTATAAGAATCGGGGGTTTTGTATTTGGGAAAGGCAAAAATAAAGAACGTTTTTGCGGATCTGTTTAAAAAGGCCGCACTTTTTATTTCTGAACACAAATATTTTCTTTTAACGTTAGCATTTATTTTTCTCTTTACGGTAAAGCCGTTATCACTCATGGCTACGCCGAAGGGACACGACATCGGGTTCCATCTACAGAGAATTTCCGCGCTCGCAAAGGAAATCGAGTTCGGTAACTGGTTCCCGAGAATTTACTCAACCGTTCTCGACGGCAACGGATATGCCTCGCCTCTTTTCTATGGCGATTTATTTTTGACGATACCCGCTTATTTGGTTGCTTCGCAAAAGATGATTCTCACCGAAGCTTACTCCTTCTTCATCACGCTCATCTGCATTGCAACCGTTCTCAGCATGTATTTCTGCACCCGTTCGATCACGAAAAGCAGCAAAGCGGCTTTTTGCGGTGCGGTCATGTTCGGGTTCTCGTCCTATTTATCGACCGACCTGTTTATAAGAGCTGCGCTCGGTGAAGCGCAAGCGTTCATTTTCGTCCCAATCGCGTTTACCGGTTTTTACCATATTATTTACGGAGAAACAAGAAAATGGTATTTGCTTCCGATCGGACTTGCGGCGATGCTCCATTGTCACACGCTTTCGAGCATCATCACCGTTTTTGCGCTTCTTCTCGTATTCCTTTTCTCAATCTCAAGGGTTAAAGAAGAACCGAAAAGGTTGATATATCTCGGCATAAGCGTCGGTGTATTTTTCCTCCTCGGTGCGAGCTTCATCTTCCCGCTTCTCGAGCAGATGAACTCGACTTCGTTCCTTGCGACCGACGGTTATGCTTCTACAAGATGGGGTACTTTGGCAGAACGTTCGATGCCTTTGTGGGCAGTGTTTTACGATTTCAACGTATCGCTTGACTTTTTGCCCGCTTTCATCCCGAACGGTATCGGTATTGCAGGACTCGCTTTCCTTGTTATTTATATCATCAACCGCAAAAACGTTAAGGATAAATTTGTCGTCACGCTTCTCGCGGTTTCGGGAATCTTCCTCTTCATGACGACCAAGCTCTTCCCCTGGGATATTTTTCAGGAGCTTGCGGGTGTCATACAGTTCCCGTGGAGATTTTTGATATTCCCGACGTTCTTTATTGCAATTGCAGTCGCGATATACTTCTCGAAAAAGCAGACGAAAACGCGCGAGATGACGTTATCACTCGTTATCGTTCTTGCGTTGTCGCTCTATTCGTTCATCAGCTGTTTTGCTCCCTATTTCAACGTATATCTCAACTACAAGCAAAACAATAAGAATATCACGTACAGCTATACAAACAACATCGGCGCGGCTGAATATCTCCCCACGACAGACGAGTTTGAAAATAACAACAAATACGACGCAAACTACAAAGCGGCACTCAAAAAGAACGCTAACACACTCTTCTCCGACGGAAAGCCGAAGGCGACGTTTGAGCGCGTTGACGGAAAGATGATCGTCAAATTCAGCAACGTACAAAAACACAACGCGTACATAAACGTACCGCTCGTTATGTACAAGGGTTACACAGCGACGCTTGATAACGGAACCGAGCTTGAATGCACCTACGGCACTTACAACCGCATCAAGGTTCATCTCGGCGACGTCAAGGAAGGCACGATCGTTTTTGAATACACGGGCACTACTATCCAGCACGCAAGCAGGATAATAAGCATTGTGGCACTCGTACTCCTTGCTCTTTTCATTGTCTGGGAACGGTTCAGCTATTTCGCAAACACAAAGAAGAAATACATCGCGCCCGAGCTTGAAAGCAAAAAGAAATACGTTGCGCCTACGCTCGACAACTCAAATAAATAGTAACCTGAAACCGCCGAGAATCAACTCTCGGCGGTTTTATTCATAAAAATATTGATTTTATCGGCGGTATATGATAAAATCGAAAAGGAAATATTATTAACGACGTGAATGCGGAATTTCAAGGAGGAGAAAATGATTATTTTGAAAATAGTCGGGTTTCTTCTTGTTGGAATCCTTGCGTTGATATTTCTCTTTTTGATGCTTCGTGTTAAGCTCGTTTTTGATTTTTCAACCGAGAGTGAGCCGAAATTTTACGTCGGGCTACTCTTCTTCAAATTCAGGATAAACAAACCGGAAAAGCCGAAGAAGCAAAAAAAAGAGAGCAGGATTTTCGCGAGAATAAAAAAGGTTCTCGGCATCGAAAAGCTCTCCGACAGCGAGACGTTCAAGGAAGACACGCAGGAAACGGGCATTTCGTCAACGGTCACGAAGGTCGTAACCGCGGCCTCGCTTATTGCGGGAGAGGCGGTCTGGCTTTTGAAGCGCTTCAAGCTCCACAAGCTGCGGCTCGTTGCAGTTTGCGGCGGCGGTGACGCGGCAGATGCGGCGATGGAATACGGACTCGTATGCTCGGCGGTGTATCCGCTTGCGGGTTATCTCGACGCGAGCTTGAAAACGAAAAAGGACGCGCAGGATATCCGAATATATTGCGATTTTGAGAACGACGCTTCTCTGCAATTTTATTTTCACGTATCTGTCCGCATAATACATGTCGTACGCGCATTATGGCGGAACATTACAATTATCGAAACTCTCAACACCGAGGAGGCAAAATAAATGAACGGAAACGAAACAAAGGTAACAAAGCCCTCTGCGGCTGAAAATCTCATGCAGTTGATGTCCTTCACTGCCGACAAAGCGCTTGAAATGGCTGATGCGAATTCGGTGCTCGGCGAAAGAATTGAGATTGACGGCATGACTATCATCCCCGTCTCCAAGATTTCCGCAGGATTTGCCGGCGGCGGCGCAAACGTTATCAACGCGACCGTCAAAAAATCGAACACTCCCGCGGGCTCGGGCGCAAAGGTGTCTGTAACGCCGATTTCTTTCCTCGTTATCAGCAACGGCGAAGTAAGCGTCGTTGAGGTTAACGCTTCGTCAAAAAGCACGAAATCGGGCATTATCGACGCGGTTATAAGCCAATTCAAGAAGAACAAAAAAGAAGAAACGAAATAAGAAAGAAAGCCGATGATTAATTTGTCGGCTTTTTACGTGAAAAAATGAAGTTATATACATCTTACGTCAAGGATTTTTCCGCAACCGAATACGAGAGCTGTTTTTCTCTCATGAGCGATGAACGAAAAGCATCGGTACAGAGTTACCGCAACGAATATGATAAAAAGCGAACCGTACTCGGAGAACATCTTGCCAGAAAGGGAATTTCCGACTTTTTGGGGATCGACGGTACGGAAATACGGTTCGAGCGCGATAAGCAGGGGCGTCCCTTTGCAGTCGGGCTTGACGTTGATTTCAACGTAAGCCACTCGAACGAGCTCGTCGTCTGCGCCGTATCAAACGAGCGGGTCGGAGTTGACGTTGAGTGCTTCCGCGATATTGACCTTCGAGTGACGAAGATCGCATGTACCGAGAGGGAGAAGGATTTTGTTTTCACCGCAGAGCTTCCCGACGAACAAAGACACAATTTTTTCCTCATATGGACGGCAAAGGAAGCGTATTTGAAGTTTCTCGGCACGGGTCTCACGGGTTTAAAATCGATTGAATATGATGAGATAAAGCCATACTGCGAGGTATTCGTCGACGGGCAGTATATAATTACGGTTTATCAAAATACGCAATAATACGGATGCTACGCATCCTACAACCCTTTAGAGTTTTGCTTTGCAAAACCCACCTCCCCACCCGGGGTCCCCGCGAAACTTGTTTTGTGGGGTATTCTGCACAGGGGGGCTTTTTTCTGCTCAACGGTAATATCCTCTATTGACCCCCGCCGCCATGGCAGTTTTTTCTTATACAACAAAAAAATAAAGACCGTCGGTTGACGGTCTTTTATTTTGCAATTTTCGATTATTTAGAAAGCCATTCGTTTGCTTTGTCAGCAGACATTCTTTTTATGTTTTCTTCGGGATAGATCGATTCCGATCCGCCGTTAACATAAAGGAAGAACTTATCATTTGCGGTTTTGTAGAGGGTTTCTTCATAACCGTTTGCGTCGCCGAAGTTGCCAAAAGTGCGCTTTTCAACGATCTGTGCGTTATCAGTATCGTATTCTACCTTGCAAATAACCTTTTTCATCAGTATTTTCCTTTCCAATCATCAAGAATGATTTTATTATTTTACGGGCGTAGCCGTTTTATCCTTAAGCAATACGTCGTGAGCGCCGCCCTCGATGATCGACGTTGCGGAAACGAGGGTGATCTTTGCGTTCTGCTGAAGCTCGGGAATAGAAAGTGCGCCGCAGTTACACATAGTGGAACGAACCTTGCTCAACGTCAATCCGACGTTATCCTTGAGTGCACCTGCATAAGGAACGTAGGAGTCAACGCCTTCCTCGAAGGAAAGCTTCTTGTCGCCGCCCATATCGTAACGCTGCCAGTTACGAGCGCGGGCAGAACCCTCGCCCCAGTATTCTTTCATGAACTGACCGTTGATGTTGACCTTGTTTGTCGGGCTTTCATCGAAGCGGGAGAAGTATCTACCGAGCATGATGAAGTCAGAGCCCATCGCGAGTGCAAGAGTGATGTGGTAATCGTAAACGATACCGCCGTCGGAGCAGATCGGGATGTAGATACCGGTCTGTTCGTAATATTCATCACGTGCTTTTGCAACCTCGATAACTGCGGTTGCCTGACCTCTGCCGATACCCTTCTGTTCACGGGTGATACAGATAGAACCGCCGCCGATACCGATCTTGATGAAGTCTGCGCCTGCTTCTGCGAGGAAGAGGAAGCCCTCTTTATCGACAACGTTACCTGCGCCGACCTTTACGGTGTCGCCATATTTTTCACGGATGAACTTGAGCGTTCTTGCCTGCCATTCGGAAAAGCCCTCGGAGGAGTCGATACAGAGAACGTCAGCGCCTGCCTCAACGAGCGCAGGAACGCGTTCTTCATAGTCGCGGGTGTTGATACCTGCGCCGACCATATAACGCTTCTGGGAATCGAGAAGTTCAAGCGGGTTTTCCTTGTGGAACGCGTAGTCCTTGCGGAATACGAAATAACAAAGTTTACCGTCTTTGTCGATAATGGGGAGAGAGTTGAGCTTGTTGTCCCAGATGATGTCGTTCGCTTCCTTGAGAGAAGTGCCCTCATAAGCGTAAACAAGCTTCGAGAAGGGAGTCATGAACTCAGAAACCTTCGTGTCGCGGTCCATTCTCGAAACGCGGTAGTCACGGGAGGTTACGATACCCATGAGCTTGCCGTTCGGAGTGCCGTCATCGGTAACTGCGATCGTGGAGTGACCGGTCTTTTCGGTCAACGCGATAACGTCAGCAAGAGTATCGTCAACGCGTACATTCGAGTCGGAGTAAACAAATCCTGCCTTGTGATTCTTAACACGGCGAACCATCGCTGCCTCGTTCTCGATAGACTGCGAGCCGTAGATGAAGGACAATCCGCCCTCTTTTGCAAGAGCGATAGCCATTTTATCGTCGGAGACCGACTGCATTATTGCGGAAACGAGCGGTATGTTGAGAGAAATCTTCGGTTCCTCACCCTTACGGAATTTCGTAAGAGGTGTACGCAAGCTTACGTTTGCGGGGATACATTCCGCAGACGAATAACCGGGAACGAGAAGGTACTCACTGAATGTGTGAGACTCTTGTTCAAAATAGAATGCCATAGCTGGACTCCTTTTATACAGAAAAATTTTCACAAATAAGTATTTGAGTAATTGTAACACAAATATTCCTTTTTTTCAACAGTATAAAAACTTAAATTTTACAAATTTTTTCATATTCAGCGAAATATTTTTTGAGCAGTTTGCAACAATACCTTTATTTCCCGCATTTTTCTCAAACGCACTTGACAGAGTGATATCATTGTGATATCATATGCATACCAGATGATGATTTGGAGGTGTTCTGTTTTTGAAACCTATAATAGAAATCAGCAATTTAAAAAAATACTTCGGCGACGTAAAAGCGGTTGACGGAATCAGCTTTTCTGTACGCGAGAACGAGCTTTTTGCTTTTCTCGGTCAGAACGGTGCGGGTAAAAGCACGACGATCTCTATAATCTGCGGTCAGCTTTTGATGGACAGCGGTAACGTAACTGTAAACGGTAACGACATCGGACAAGATATCGACGCGATAAAGCGCGACATCGGTGTTGTTTTTCAAAGCTCGGTGCTCGACTCCCCTCTTTCGGTTTTCGACAACCTTAAAAACCGCGCTTCGCTCTACGGCATCTACGGAAGCGAGTTTAAAAAGAGAGTCGACGAGCTGAGCGAGCTTCTTGACCTCGAACCGCTTCTCAAGCGTACTCTGTCAAAGCTTTCGGGCGGTCAAAAGCGTAGGATCGACATCGCACGCGCGCTTATACACAAGCCGAAAATACTTATTCTCGACGAGCCCACGACAGGACTTGACCCGCATACGAGAAACACCGTTTGGAACGTCGTAAAAAAGCTCCAGAAAGACGAGGGTATGACGGTATTTCTTACGACGCACTATATGGAAGAGGCGGCAAACGCGGACAACGTGATTATTCTCGACTCGGGACGCATCGCCGCGGAAGGAACTCCGCACGAGCTCAAAAATCGATACACCGGTGATTACATCACGCTCTACGGCATCTCGGAAGATGACGTGAGAACGTTCGGATTTCCTTTTGAGCCCATAAAAAACGCTTTCAGGATCAAGGTTCCGAATACAGAAGCGGCAACGGCGCTTATCGTAAAATATCCCGAGAAATTCAAGGATTTTGAGATAACAAAGGGCGATATGGACGACGTTTTCCTCGCCGTAACGGGCAAAAAACTCGGGGAGGACAAATAATGAAAACGATAAGATGTCTTATTTACCGAAACCTAAAATTATTTTTCAAAGACAAGGGGTTATTCTTCACTTCGCTTATAACGCCTTTGATACTTCTCGTGCTTTATGCTACGTTTCTCGGTAACGTTTACCGCGACAGCTTTATGCTTTCCATCCCCGAATTTCTCAACATCGACAGTAACATCATCGATGGTTGTGTCGGGGGACAGCTTATGTCTTCCCTTCTCTCGGTAAGCTGTATCACGGTTGCATTTTGCTCAAACATGCTTATGATTCAGGACAAGGTAAACGGCGCCGCGAACGATATCGCCGTCAGCCCCGTAAAAAGCTCGTACGTCGCTCTTTCTTACTATATCGCAACGTTCACCGCAACCTTCCTCATCTGCACAGTTGCTCTTGGGGCGTGTATGCTCTACCTCGCTTTTACTGCTTGGTATCTGACAGTTGCGGACATACTTTTCCTGATACTTGATGTTTTCATTATGGTTATGTTCGGCACGGCAATATCCTCCGTCATCGGATTTTTCCTCAACTCGCAAGGCGCAATTTCGGCGGTCGGAAGCATCGTCAGCTCCTGCTACGGTTTTATCAGCGGAGCATACATGCCTATTTCGCAGTTCGGAGAGGGTATGCAAAACGCGCTCTCTTTCTTCCCCGGTACGTACGGCACGGCGCTTTTCCGAAATCATTCTATGAGAAGCGCATTAAACGCGATTGAGGACGCAGGGCTTCCGCGAAGCGCGGTCGAAGAGATACGCGACGGGATCGACTGCAACATCTACTTTTTTGACAAATCGGTGCCGATCGAGACGATGTTCCTCATCGTGAGTGCAACGATTGCGGTCAGCATTCTCGCCTACATCGGTCTAAATATCGCAAAAGGCGGAAAAGCAAAAAAAAGCATAATCGATTTTTGATTTTATATTCCGGCAAACAAAAAACTGACGTGAAAACCACGTCAGTTTTTTAGCTTTAGTTACTGTTTTTTGCTTTCAGTGACTTCGAGTTTATCGCCGTCCGTTTTGACGATAATATTGCCCGAAACGTCGGTGCGGTAAATATTCGTAATTCCCGAATTCTTAAGGCGGTTAAGCGTATCCTCTTCAGGAACGTTTCCGTCTCCGCAGGAAATAATCGCTATAGTGGCTTTGCATTTCGAAAGGAATTCAACACCAGAGGATTTTTTACCTCCGTGGTTTGCGACCTTAAGCACGTCGCATTTGTGATCCCAACGAACACTGATTTCTTCTCTTTCGCCTGCATCAGAAGCGAAGAGGAAGGAACGCTTTCCGTAATCAAGGCGGAAAACCGCACAGTTTTCATGAAGATCCTTCGAAACCGTTCTCTGAGCAACAAACATACCGCTTGCATTTTCGCCAAGATTCACAAGAGTGTTACCTGCAACTGCCGGAGAAGTTTCTATACCTTCTTTTTTGATTGCGTTCATAAAATCGGTATATGCCTTCGATTCAACAGTATTGCTTGTGATGTAAACGTCCTTGATGGTGAATTTCTCGAAAATCTTCGCCATTCCGCCAATATGACCGTCATGGGGATGAGTTGCGATAACGTAATCAATCGTATTATATCCCAAGTTGCTGATATAAGAAATTACGGAATCCGCATACTTTTCATCACCGCTGTCGATCAGCATCGTCTCACCATTCGGCAATTCGATGAACGCCGAGTCACCCTGACCGACGTTAAGATAGTGAACCAACATATCCTTCGCAACGTCCGGTTCCACGGGGGGCGGAACTTCCTGTTCCCCACCGCATGAAGCAAACACAAACGTAAGAATAATTAATATCCAAACTAAAAACTTTTTCATTATACCCTTTTAATGCCTTTTTCTAAATTACTTGTAAATATCGTACGTGCCCATGAAATGACGTTTTACAAGGAGGTAATCAAATACGTCGAGGCCGTCCTCGGTGATATCTGCTGCTACAAAGTCAAGACCTTCAAGAACGAGGTTGTTCATACAAGCACGTTTTACCATGACGTAGTCGCCGGTGTTGACAGTACCATCGCCGTCAACGTCACCTTTTACGATAACCGCATAGGATGCGCCGCCTTTGGTTACAACCGCGCCGTTGGGAACGTTTGCGGTAGATGCGAGAGCCACGCCGTCTTTTTCGAGAGTTACGCCGGTGCCGAAATCACTCAAAAGCGCAGAGACCTTGATGTTTTCGGGAACGCCCTTGATGAGATAGCCGTCCTGAACGTATTCGGAGTTAGACTTGATCGTTACAAGAGTATCGTCGAGACCCCATTCCTCGAGGAGCCATTCGTGACGATCTTTGAGCCATTGACGATAATATTCAACGTTTTCTTCATATGTGGGAAGAGGAGTACGTTCGAGAACGAAGCCGTCAGTCTGAATCGCAAATTTCCAGCCCGCTTCGCCGTAGTTACGAGCAAATGCCTCGCCATAAGTTTCGATGGTTTCGTCGATGTGGTTCTGACCGTAGATGTTATCAGCATAGAGGTTTACAAAAATATCCTGATATTCAAGGAACTTTTCTTCAACGGTGTTCTGGAAAGACGAAACATCGGTGAGAGCACCGAACCAAGGAAGGTTTACAGCCCAGAGACCTTTATAGGAATTACCGTTGGAATCATACATCTGAGTGTAATAATCCTCACGGTAGTTACCGGAAGAAAGGTCGAAGTCCCAAACAGGACCGCCATAGATCTTTCCGTCCTTAACGTGGAAACGGGTGGAGCTGGTGTTTACGTCAACGTTTCTGAAGAATTCGAGAACAAGATAGAAGCTTGACATCGAATCAAGATCGAAATACTTTTCGATTTCGGAGATTCTACCGGTTTGGAGAGCCTGTTCCGCCTTGGTGATAAGGTCGGTAACGTAGCTGAACTGTTCGGTAGTGAGATCTTCCAGCTGGGGCTCGTTGATAGCGAACTTGATGTTGTATTCGCTCGAAAAGAAGTATTGGGATTCTTCATCAGGAGTGTTATAGTCAAGTTCGAGGAGGAACTCGTTATTATCGGTATCGATGTCGACACGGGTAGAGCCAACTTCGACGGAGTCAACGAGGAGATAAGCGCCCAAAAGAACGTCGTTCAAATAAACGTCAACCACTTTATAGTCGGGAGTGAAGGGAACGCCAACCTGAGGTGCAACGTCGAGAACGACCTGGTTACGAAGCAAGGTCTTTTCATAAGCATTTGCAAGCAAGGACCACTTCTTGTTCTTACCCATGCCGAGAACGTCGGTTTTGGAGGGGAGCTTGAAGTTGTAAGCTTTTTTGTGAGCTGCAGAAGTCGAGTTACCTCTTACGTTAACGGTAGTACCCTCTTCCAATGCGAAATGAATCGTTTCATATTCGCCGCCTTCTTCGTCGATAATGTAAACTTCGGTGTTAATCTTCGTTTTGTCGGAAGGAGGAGTAACGCCACCCTCGGTATAGAACAATACCTTCGGTACGTCGTAGGGAGTCATAACGTCCTCTGCAACAACGCTGAGGGGAACAGCGAATACGCAAAGAAGCATAATCGCAGAAAGAATGAAACTGATTTTCTTTTTCATAAGATTATATCCTTTCCATTGTTTTTCATTCTGCATCGATGATAGCATATTTCTCAGTCGATTGCAACAATTTTACAAAAACTTTTCCTCCGGAAACTCTTTTTTGTAAAGATACAACAAAAGGTTTATAGCTTTTTTAACACAAAATCCAACGTTTCTTAAAGCATACTTAAAGTTTTTTTGTAATCAGCCGTTAAAACGGCAAAAAACGGCTCCCGATCGGAAAATCGGGAGCCAAAAAACTATCAGGTGTTTGTAAGGATATAATCGAGCGAGGGCTTCTTGCCTCTCATTACGGCGAGAACTGCATCAAGCTCAGCGTACTTATCGTTCGTGAGCCAGGATTCTGCATAACGTTCACACCATTTTTCAACGTAAGCTTCGTCGATAGCAACGCTTTCGTCGATAAGCTTCGCGAAGCGGAGAGTGATGATTGCAAGGCCTTCTGCGCCTATGCGGAGATCGTTCGTGATCTCGCTCTGAACGGGGAGACGGCGGAATTTCTCGGCAAGAGCAAACGCCTTCTGTGCGTTTTCAACGTAGGGCTTGCTATCGGTGGGAAGCGGTTCGATCGTTTCGCCGTAGCCGATGCGGTTATCGAAGAACGCGCTGCAGAACGTTCCCCAGGACAAGAGCGCCTGAACATCGCCGAATTCGCGGATGAGTTTTACGGTATCACCCGAAGCGTCGCCGTAGACGAGCTCGGAAACTGCTTTGTCAAACTTTTCACAAGCGGCTTTCGTCTTGCGGTTCCATGCCTTCGAAGCACCGAGAACGCAACCGTAAAGAGTACAGCTCATCGGGCAAACTGCACCGAAGTCACCCCAAGAGGTGTTGAGCATACCCATGATCTTTTCTTCTGCGCCCTTTTCGACCATCTTGATGATGTTCTGTTCAGCAAAGCTGACGTGTTCGCAGAAATGGTTCCAGCAGCTTGTGCCGGGACATACGATCTGACCGAATTTATACTGATTGAACTTCGTGATATTTTCAACGGGAGGATTGTTACCGTAGTCCCAGTTAAGCATAACGATATCGTCGGGGAAGCGTCCGATCGTCTCGGGATAATGGAGAACGACGTCGCCCCACATCATAACGGTCTTGCCGCGGGAACGGAGGTGATCCATGATCTTGAGAGTAAATTCAAGATAAAGCTCGCCTTTATCCTTGCCTGCGTTCTTACCGAGGCAGATATCGAACGTCTCGTCACAGCAGATGTTGAAATACTTACTTCTGAAGAGAGGGATATACTGATCGATAAGCGAGAATGCAAGCTTTTCGCTTTCGGGATCGCTCGCGTTGATAGTATGGTGGAGCATAATGTTTATCCAGGGGTTGTTATGCTTTTCATAGGTATCAAGCTCGCAGAGGTGGTTGTACTTCTTGCTCTCGAGGAGACGGAAAAGGTGACCGAAGGTCGAAAGCGAGGGAATGAAGTCGATAAAGTTATCGTAGCAATACTGATCGATCTCCATGATTTCCTCGGCGGTCATATAGCCGAATGCTTTGTAGATACCTTTATATTCATCGAATTCGAAGGTATGTTCGATATACATCTGATAAGCGTTGTGCTTGTAGTAAGCGATGAAATCGATCATCTTGCGAACGCCGTCGAGAGTCGGAACGCGTCCGCGGGAAGCGTCGTGGTAAAACCCTCTGAACTTCATATCGGGTTTATCTTCGATTTCACAGCACTCGATATCCTCACCGCAGGTCTCGAGCATCTGACGGAGAGTCTGGATGCCATAGAAAGCGCCCGCAAGAGAATCACCGACGATCGTAATTCCGTCAGGACGTGCGGAGAGTTTATAACCTTCGCTCTTCTTGTTGAGGCAATCGATAACGATCTTGCCTTCGGGAGAGGGAGAACCGAGAACCTTCGTGATAACGGGATCGTTGCCCGTTTCAGCGTAGAGCTCGGCAGCGAGCGTCTGAGCCGCTTTGAAAATACGGTAGTCGCAGTTCATCGTGAGGACGATATCAAGTCCCGCAGTTGCAACGACACCGGCAGTTCTTTTTAATTTTTTGGGTTGAGGAAGTATGTTCATAGCTTTCTCCTTAATTTTTACTGTCTTTATACCTTTTACCACATATCGTTTCAAAAGTCAATCACGTTTATAGTAAAATGTGCAAAACTTAACGGCAAAATACTATGCATAATTTGTTCAAAATTTGTTATTGACATAACGGATGTTTACATATATAATAATGGCGTGCGTTTTGGCAAAGATTCGGCAAAAATTCATTTTTTACCGTTTATTTGCCGTAAGCATTATATAAAAAAGCGGCATAAGCCGTAATATATGAAAGGAAACCTAAAGCATGGACATCACTCTCGTGCTTGGCCTTGTAATCGTTGCGGCTCTCGGCGGTCTCGCTTATGCAGCTCTCAACTTTTTCTCGGTCAAAAAACTCGAAGAAGGTACCGAAAGAATGCAGGAAATCGCTTCCGCAATTCGTGTAGGTGCAAACGCCTTCATCACTTATGAGTACAAGATCGTTGCTATCGTTGCTGTAGCAGTTGCAATCTTGCTCGCTCTCATCATCTCCTGGTCTTCCGCTGCTGCGTTCGTTATCGGTGCAGTTATGAGCGGATCCGCAGGTTGGGTAGGTATGAAAATCGCTACCTACGCAAACGTTCGCGTTACCAACACCGCGCGTACCACCAAATCTCTCTCCGACACCCTTAAAGTCGCATTCAAGGGCGGTTCGGTTATGGGTCTTTGTGTTTCCGGTTGCGCATTGCTCGGTATTTTCATCGTATTCCTCGTATTCGGTGTTGCTCTCGGTCAGATTGATGCTGAGTTCGTTCACGAACAGGCAGCTTCCTGCAAGAGCATCCTCGGTATGATCAACGAAAACCTCAACTTCGGTGCAGGCTTCACCATGACCCTTTCCGGTTATGCTCTCGGCTGCTCCATCATCGCAATCTTCGCTCGTATCGGCGGCGGTATCTACACCAAAGCTGCTGACATGGGTGCTGACCTTGTTGGTAAGACCGAAGCTCACATTCCCGAAGACGACCCCAGAAACCCCGCAACCATCGCAGACAACGTTGGTGACAACGTTGGTGACGTTGCAGGTCTCGGTTCCGACCTTCTCGAAAGCTATGTTGGTGCACTTCTCTCGGGTACTATCCTTGCTATCGAACTTTTCGCTAAACACGTATTCGGCGGCACTGAATTGCTCAGCGCTATGATCTACTTCCCGCTCGCATTTGCTGCAGCAGGTCTTATTTCCTGTGTTATCGGTATCGCTTCGCTCTTCGTTCGTAAGAAGCTCTCCGACAACCCCCACAAAGAACTCAACGGCGCAACCTACATTTCCGCAATACTCACCATGGTATTCGGCGCTGTTATCTCTTACTTCTCCTTCGCTAAATTCGGCGGTCAGAACGTAACCGACGACCTCGGCAACACCCTTTCCATTTTCGAATCCGTTGAATTCCACATCGGTTGGATTTCTCCTTGGGTTGCTGCTGCTATCGGTATCGTTGCAGGTATCGTTATCGGTAAGATCGCAGAATACTACACCAGCTACGACTACAAGCCCACCAAAGAACTCTCCAGCGCTTCCGTTGAAGGTTCCGCACTCACCATTACTCAGGGTCTCTCCCTCGGTATGATCTCGTGCATGCTTCCCTGCGTAGTTCTCGGTGTTGCAATCTACGGTTCTTACCTCCTTTCCGGTATGTACGGCGTTGCTGCTGCTGCAATCGGTATGCTTTCCTTCGTTGCTACCACCGTTTCTGTTGACGCTTACGGTCCTATTTCGGACAACGCAGGCGGTATCGCAGAAATGTCCTACCTCGAACCCGAAGTTCGTGAAATCACTGACGAACTCGACGCAGTTGGTAACACCTCCGCTGCTATCGGTAAGGGCTTCGCGATCGGCTCCGCTGCTCTCGCAACCCTT
>JAZRRU010000019.1:0-3054 GCA_045651025.1 Eubacteriales bacterium | reverse complement strand
AAACACACCCAACCCCGCCACCGCGGACTTGCCTTTCGTGATAAATCCGAAAAAAGGAAAAATTTGTAGATGAATTGGTTTGATAAACTCCACGAGACCTTTATCGAGGGCAACCGCTATGAATGGCTTCTCGAAGGTTTCAAAAACACGCTCATAATCACGTTCGGTGCATTGCTCATCGGCGTTGTTATCGGCGCAATAATCGCCATCGCAAAATATTTCTGCGAGGGCAACAAAAAGCTCCGTTTCGTGAACTGGATTTGCGATCTTTATACGACCGTTATCCGCGGTATTCCCGTTACGGTATTGCTTCTCGTGTTCTTTTACATAATCCTCGTTTCCGCCGACGGTGTTACCGTTGCGATCATCGCGTTCGGTATCAACTCGGGCGCGTATATGGCGGAGCTTATCAGAAGCGGTATCAACGCCGTTGACCGCGGTCAGATGGAAGCGGCGAGAAGTCTCGGACTCTCAAAAGCACAGGCGATGGCAAAAATAATTCTTCCGCAGGCGATCAAGAACATCCTTCCCGCGATCGGTAACGAATGTATCGCGCTCCTCAAGGAAACCTCTGTTGCGGGTTACGTTGCGATCGTTGACCTCACCCGTGCGGCAACGAACATCAGAAACAAGACGTTCGATGCGGTCAACCCGATCATTATGCTCGCGCTTGTTTACCTTTTGCTCGTCGTGGTTATGACGAAGCTTCTTGCAGTTCTCGAAAGGAGGTTGCGTAAGAGCGATGGCAGATAATAACGTAATAATCAGCGTAAAAAACCTCGAAAAGAAGTTTGACGAAACCGCCGTTTTGAAGGGCGTCAGCGTTGACATAAAAAAAGGCGACGTCGTCTGCGTTATCGGCGCATCGGGCTCGGGCAAATCGACTTTTTTGCGTTGCCTTAACCTTCTTGAAACCCCGACCGGGGGAAGCATTATTTTCGACGGCGAGGACCTCACCGCGAAAAAAGTCAACCTCAACCTCCACCGTCAAAAAATGGGAATGGTGTTCCAGCAGTTCAACCTTTTCCCTCACATGACGATTCTCGATAACCTTACCTGCGCTCCCGTTCTTCTCAAAAAGATGACAAAAGAGCAGGCAGAAGCAAAGGCAAGAGAGCTCCTCAACCGCGTCGGACTTGGCGACAGAGCGGAGTCCTATCCGAACCAGCTTTCGGGCGGTCAGAAACAGCGTGTCGCGATCGTTCGCGCGCTTTGTATGGAGCCCGACGTGATGCTCTTTGACGAGCCGACGAGTGCGCTCGACCCCGAAATGGTCGGCGAGGTTCTCGACGTTATGCGTGAGCTTGCAGGCGAGGGTATGACGATGGTCGTCGTCACGCACGAGATGGGATTTGCGCGCGAGGTATCGAACCGCGTTCTCTTCCTCGACGACGGCGTTATCGCCGAAGAAGGCACGCCCGACGAGCTTTTCGGAAACCCGAAATGCGAGCGTCTCCGTACCTTCCTAGCAAAAGTTTTGTAAAGGAGATTCGACATGTCACTCAAAGGAAGAAGCTTCCTCAAATTACTCGACTTTTCGAAAGATGAAATAAAATCGCTCATCGATCTCGCGATCGAGCTCAAGGCGAAGAAAAAAGCGGGCATCCCGCACCGCCTCTGCGAGGGCAAAAACATCGCGCTTATTTTTGAAAAGACAAGCACCCGAACCCGTTGTGCGTTCGAGGTTGCGGGCGCGGACCTCGGTATGCACCCCGTTTATCTCGACCCTGCGGGATCGCAGATAGGCAAGAAGGAGAGCATCGCCGACACGGCGCGTGTTCTCGGCAGAATGTTCGACGGTATCGAGTACCGCGGGTTCGGTCAGGAGATCGTCGAGGAGCTTGCGAAATATGCGGGCGTTCCCGTCTGGAACGGACTCACGAACGAGTTCCACCCGACTCAGATTCTTGCCGATTTTATGACGATCATCGAGCATTTCGGCACGCTCGAGGGCAAAAAACTCGTTTATATGGGCGACGCGCGCTATAATATGGGCAACTCGCTTATGGTCGGATGCGCGATAATGGGTATGCATTTCGTTGCCTGCGCTCCGAAAAAATATTTCCCGAACGGCGAGCTCGTGAAAAAATGCGAAGAAATCGCGAAAGAATCGGGCGCAACGCTCGAATTTATCGAGGATCCGATTCTCGCGACGAAAGGCGCAGACGTTATTTATACCGACGTTTGGGTCTCGATGGGCGAGCCCACGGAAGTCTGGGCAGAGCGCATCAAGGAGCTTTCGCCCTACCGCGTTACGACCGAGTTGATGGACAACGCAGGCGAGGGTTGCCGTTTCATGCATTGTCTGCCTGCGTTCCACGACCTCAAAACGGCTGTCGGACGCGAGATATACGAGCAGTTCGGCATAGATTGCATGGAAGTGACCGACGAGGTTATCGAGAGCGACCGCTCGATCGTATTCGACGAGGCGGAAAACCGCATGCATACTATCAAAGCCGTCATGCTAAGTACATTGTAGTCGCGCTTGGCAGAATAGCGAAGATCGAACAAATAAATTTGTTCTATAAAAAATCGACACCGCTTGCAGTAGTATGGGGTCCCCGCGGAACTTGTTCCGTGGGGTATCTATACAGCGTCGGGTGTCGATTTTTCTTTCTTCATCTATTCTGCTTCGCGCTTGGGAGTTTCTATAAAAACCAAAAACGGACCCGATTTTTCGGGTCCGTTTTTTTATGTTAATTTAATTATCTGCGTTTTCTGCTGATAACAGCGACAGATGCGAGCGAAATCAACGCGAGGAGGGCGAATACGATCATATTGGAAGCATCGCCGTCTTCAGTCTTTTCGTTTTCTTCTTCGGAAACGTCTTCTTCGGATTCATCGTCGGATTCTTCTTCGGATTCATCTTCCTCGGATTCGTCGTTGGAAGTGCTATCGTCGGAAGTATCATCGTCGGAAGTGTCATCGTCGGAAGTATCGTTGTCGGAAGTGTCATCGTCGGAGTCGTCATCAGACTCATCGTCGGATTCATCGTTGGACTCATCGTTGGATTCGTCATCGGACTCGTCGTTGGACTCATCGTTGGATTCGTCG
>JAZRRU010000018.1:0-4303 GCA_045651025.1 Eubacteriales bacterium | reverse complement strand
GGAACGGAGACTCTCAAAAAGGGCGGCAACGCGGGCGTTATGATAAGACGCAACATCAAAATCTTCACTCTCGAAGCGAAGAGCGAGCGTGACACCGAACTGCTCGGAAACACATTGTTTTATGAAATTAGTCGCGCCGTTCGCCTCGGGGATATCCGACGTAACATACTGACGGAGCTTTATGGTAAAGATTCCGTTCGGTTCATCGTAATCATAAGTTGCGCGGTCAAAATAGCCGTAACCGAGCTTCGAAACGTGCTTGAGCGTTTCGATAACGCCGTTCATATATTTCGCCTCAAAGGGCACATTGTAGCGAGGATAGATAGAAGCGGAGTTGAGGTTATACGCTTTTTTTATTTCCGCTTCGATCTCAAAAATCAAGGACGGCTCGACATAGGAAGAAAACTCCGCGGACACCGCGATACAAACGCGCTCGCGGTCCACCCTCACGGAGAAGGACGTGCATTTCGATATGGCGTCTTTCGATTTTTGAGAGAAGGACGCTTTTTTGAATTTGTTCAAAAATTCATTAAGCATTAAGAAGTTCCTTTATTTCAGTTATGAGCGTAGGGACGATTTCGGACTCGTCCAATTTTCTGATTATTTCGCCTTTTCGGAAAAGAAGTCCCGAACGGTCGCCGCAGGCAACTCCGACGTCGGCGTGTTTCGCCTCGCCGGGTCCGTTCACGGCGCAACCCATAAGGGCAACCGTGAGCCGACGGTCGGTTTTTATTTCGCGTGTCTTACGTTCAAGCTCGGCAACGAGAGGAATCAGGTTCGACTGCGTTCTGCCGCAGGTCGGGCAGGAAACGATATTTATACCGCCTCCGATACCGCAGCAGAAAAGGATATCCTGTGCGGCGAGAACCTCTTTCACGGGGTCATCGGTGAGCGAAACGCGCACGGTATCGCCGATTCCGTCAAGAAGAAGCGAGCCGATGCCTATTGCGGATTTTATGTTACCGCGGCGTACGTCGCCCGTTTCGGTAACGCCGATATGTAACGGATAATCACATTTTTCGGACAAGATTCTTGCGGCTTTCGTCATCGTAAGAACGTCCGAGCTTTTTACGGAAAGGACGATGTCGTTGAAGTCACATTCCTCGAGCATTCTTGCGTTATTGAGCGCGCTTTCCGCCAACGCCTCGGCAGTCGGTCCGCCGTATTTTTCTAGGACGGATTTCTCGGTGCTTCCGCCGTTTATGCCGATACGAATCGGGATATTGCGCGCACGGCAGGCGGTTGCAACCTTTTTTATATTTTCTTTATCGCCGATGTTGCCGGGGTTGATGCGTATTTTCGAGATACCGCGTTCCGCAGCAGCAAGCGCGAGGCGGTAGTCAAAATGGATATCGGCAACCAAGGGGAGCGAAAGATTTTCAACGTAATAAGGTATCGCCTCGGCGGCTTCCATATCGTTTACGGTGAATCTTACGATATCACAGCCCGCGGAGGAGAGCGCTTTTATCTGCGCTAAGGTGGCATCCTTATCGGCGGTTTTCGTGTTCGTCATGGACTGGATGGCGATTCTGTTACCGCCGCCGATTTTTAAATTTCCGATTTTTATTTCTTTCGTTTTCATAATTAAAACAGTCCTATCAAATCTTTGAATGCAATTAAAAACATCAACCCGAACAGTAAAATCGCAAAGAACGCACTTATTCCCTGCTCGAATTTCGGGTTCATGGGTTTGCGTCTTATTGCTTCGATGATATAAAACAGCAAACGTCCGCCGTCAAGCACGGGTATCGGCAAAAGGTTGCAGATACCGAGAGACACGGAGATCATAACCATCAGCGAAGCAAGGCGCTGTACCGTCTCGACGAAGCTCTCGCTGGAATTTATCGTCCGGTCAATTTCACGGCCGATTGCAATCGGTCCGCCGACGGCGTCCATACCGTATTTTCCCGAGAAGGTATCGATAATCGAATCAACGGTCATATAGACGGTTGAAACCGACTGGAAGAACGACTCGTAGACAACGTTTCCGACCGTCTGTTCTTTTGCATAGACGAGGAAATCCTGTTTTCCAAAGGCAACGCCTTTTTCGGTCTCGATGCCGAACTTCACGTCCTCGAGAACGACCTTTTCACCGTTTCGAATAACTGTTATATCAATCGGCTCGTTTCCGTCGGAAGCGATCTTATAGGACATATCGCTGTAGCAATAGATACGCTTGCCGTTCATCTCGATGATTTCATCGTTCACTTGCAAGCCGTAGTTCTCGGAAACGCTGTTTTCGGCAAATCTGCCTATCGTGGTTGAGCCGATAACGTTACCCGTCGAAACGAGCACAGCCATAATCAAACACGCCAGCAAGAGGTTCATAAAAGGACCTGCGACGACGATGAGTATTCTCTGCCAGACGGGTTTTTCGTCGAGTTTTATTTTATATTTATGTTCCTCGGGGAGCTCCTCGTCATATTCGCCGACCATATTCACGAATCCGCCGATCGGAATCGCGCGGATCGAAAAATCGTTATACTTCCCTTTCCAAGTAAAGAGCTTCGGTCCCATACCTATCGCAAATTCGATGATTCCGACACCGAAAGAGCGAGCAACGATATAATGACCGAACTCATGGACAAAAATCAAGAGTCCGAAAAGGAAAACGGTTACAATAACGGTAATCAAGGGTCCAAACATCAAGAATCACTCCGTAATAATTCTAACAGGAACGCAAAACCGCCGATCTTGCTTCACGGTCGGAAGCGATGATGTCTTCGACGGTGGGGTTTTCGATATAATCAAAGCTCTCGGTCACGGATATGACCGTCTCGAAAAGCTTCGTGAATCCGATCTTTCCGTCGAGGAAAAGCGCAACGGCTTCCTCGTTCGCACCGTTCATAACGGCGGGGATGTTCCCTCCCCTTTCGATCGAGCGTCTTGCGAGAGCAAGAAGGGGGAAAGAATCGGTATCGGGTTTTTGGAAGTTAAGTTCTTTTCCGAACAGGTCGAGCGAGGACGCAGGCGACCGCATACGCTCGGGATAAGTGATCGCATACTGGATGCAAAGGCGCATATCGGGCACGCCGAGCTGGGCGATGACCGCGCTGTCTTCAAATTCGACCGCGGAATGCACGATACTCTGCGGATGGATAAGAACCTCGACCTTTTCGGGCGGAACGTCGAAAAGATGAACCGCTTCGATAAGTTCAAGTCCTTTATTCATCAAGCTGGCGCTATCGACAGAAATTTTTCTGCCCATATTCCAGCGAGGATGCTTTATCGCCATTTCGGGAGTCACATTTTTTAGATACTCGTAATCACGTCCCAAAAAAGGTCCGCCCGAGCCGGTGAGAAGAATTTTTTTAATCTTTCCGCCGCCCTGAAGGCATTGGAAGATTGCAGAATGCTCGCTATCGACAGGAAGAAGGGTCGCTCCTCCCTCTTTTACCGCATCGGTAACAAGCTTTCCGCCTGCGACGAGAGTTTCTTTGTTTGCAAAGGCGATCTTCTTTCCTTTTTTTGCCGCTTCGATAGTGGGAAGCATACCCGTCATACCGACGACGGCGTTGACGATCGTCTCGGACGGATCCTCGCTCGCGATCTCGCGCAAGCCCTCGTCACCCACAACGATATCGATATCGGTATCGGAAAGAAGAAGTTTGAGTTCGTTATATTTTTCGCTTCCGACACAGACCTTATTCGGTCTGAATTCTCTGCACTGCTCTTCAAGCAGTTTTACGTTCGAATGTGCGGAAAGCGCAGTGACGCGAAGCCCAAGGTTCCGCGCCACATCAAGAGTTTGAGTTCCTATTGAGCCCGTAGAGCCGAGCAAAGAAATCGTCTTTTCCATAGTAATCACATAAAATAGTCGTAGATTATAACGCTTGATATCAAGATTATCGCTGTCACGATAGAGGACGGAATAACGCTGTCGAATCTGTCAAGCACTCCGCCGTGACCGGGGAAAATCTTTCCGTAATCTTTGACACCGAAACGGCGTTTTATTACAGAAGCGGCGAGGTCGCCGAGCTGGCTTACGATCGACACGGGAAGCGCGATAAGTCCCCAAACGGGAGTTCCTTTTGCGATCCAGAAAACGACCACGCCCGCAAGCGTTCCGAAAAGAGTTCCGCCGATCGCGCCTGCGACCGTCTTTTTCGGAGATATCTCGGGGCAGAGCTTTTTCTTTCCGAAAAGCATACCCGAAAAATAAGCAAAGGTATCGGTACACCACGCGATAGCAAGAACGAGCGCAACCGACCAGAGACTGAAGATCGGGCGGAGGGAGGAAAGCTCGGATATCGCAAGGAAGCCGGCGGTTATGTAGACAGCGAGAGCATAAAACATCAGTACG
>JAZRRU010000017.1:0-6659 GCA_045651025.1 Eubacteriales bacterium | reverse complement strand
CGGTGGTTAGCGTGCATGAGAAGGATTCTACCCAAACGTTCGCGGGAACCCTTGGTTGCGTTGTATACGGTAGCACCGGACTGGATGCAGCCGGAGTAAACACGTACGAAGCAGATCTTACCAACGAAGGGGTCGGTAGCGATCTTGAATGCAAGAGCGGAGAAGGGTTCGTCGTCCGAGGTGGGACGAGTGGTCTCTTCGTCGGTCTTGGTGTCAATACCCTTGATATCTTCGATATCGGTAGGTGCGGGCATGTAGTCAACGATAGCATCGAGGAGCTTCTGAACACCCTTGTTCTTGTAAGAGGTACCGCAAACAACGGGAACCATCTTGTTAGCGATGGTTGCTGCGCGGATCGCCTTCTTAACGTCTTCGAGGGGAAGTTCTTCGCCTTCGAGGAAGAGGAGTGCGAGTTCGTCGTCGAAATCTGCAACTGCTTCCATAAGTGCCTGATGATATTCCTGAGCTTTGTCAAGCATATCAGCAGGGATTTCTCTTTCTTCGATGTTCTGACCGAGGTCGTCAAGATAGAAGAATGCCTTCATCGTAACGAGGTCGATAATACCCTTGAAGTCCGCTTCAGCACCGATAGGAAGCTGAATCGGAACAGCGTTCGCCTTGAGGCGGTCTTTGATCATGTCAACAACACGGTAGAAGTTTGCACCCATGATGTCCATTTTGTTGACATAGCACATTCTCGGTACCTTGTACTTGTCTGCCTGACGCCATACGGTTTCAGACTGAGGTTCAACACCGCCCTTTGCACAAAGAACGGTAACCGAGCCGTCGAGAACACGGAGAGATCTTTCAACCTCAACGGTAAAGTGAACGTGGCCGGGGGTATCGATAATGTTTATAGGGTGGTTCTGCCACAAGCAAGTTGTTCCAGCAGAGGTAATGGTAATACCTCTTTCCTGTTCCTGCTCCATCCAGTCCATCGTTGCGGAACCCTCGTGGGTTTCGCCGATTTTGTGAGTTTTACCTGTATAATACAGAATTCTTTCTGTAGTGGTAGTTTTACCCGCGTCTATATGAGCCATTATACCGATATTACGGGTAAGCTCAAGCGGAGTCTGTCTGGCCATATAAAATCTCCTTTAATTTTTGAATCGTAAAATACGATGAACGCGGATTACCAGCGATAATGTGCGAATGCCTTGTTTGCTTCCGCCATTTTGTGAGTGTCTTCCTTCTTCTTGACTGCACCGCCGGTACCGTTAACGGCATCGATGATTTCTGCAGCAAGACGTTCGCTCATCTTACGGTCGTTTCTCGTTCTAGCATAGGTGATAAGCCATCTGAGACCGAGAGTCTGTCTTCTGTCTGCGCGAACTTCCATAGGAACCTGGTAGTTGGAACCGCCTCTACGCACTGCCTTAACTTCGAGAGCAGGCATAATGTTTTCGAGCGCCTTCTTGAACTGTTCAAGAGGATCGTTGCCTGTCTTTTCTTCAATGATTGCGAATGCGTCATAGACGATCTTCTGGGCGATGGACTTTTTGCCGTCATACATGATGTTGTTTACCAACTTGGTGACGAGCTGAGAGTTATACATCGGATCCGGAAGAACTTCTCTTTTGAAACCATGTACTCTTCTGGGCACTTTAATTTCCCTCCTTCATAAGGATAGCGTTTTACGCTTCGATGAATTCACAGGTACTTGAAAATTTCTTTCCGTTAGTGCCGATATATGTGAATTTCTTCGTATCAGCACGAGGAAAACGAATTTGTCGTTCCTGAATTAAAAACCGCAAGTTAAATTATTTTTTGGGTCTCTTTGCACCGTATTTCGAACGGCTCTGATTTCTGTTTGCGACACCCTGAGTATCGAGTTTGCCGCGGATGATGTGGTAACGTACACCGGGAAGGTCCTTTACTCTACCGCCTCTGATAAGAACAACAGAGTGTTCCTGAAGGTTGTGACCGATACCAGGAATGTAAGCGGTAACTTCGAGACCGTTGGTAAGTCTGACTCTTGCAATCTTTCTCTGAGCGGAGTTCGGCTTCTTAGGTGTTTTGATAGCAACCTTAGTGCAGACGCCTCTCTTCTGGGGGCTCGAAAGATCGGTAGCAACGTTCTTGATCGAGTTAACACCCTTCTGAAGTGCAGGAGACTTGGACTTGTAAGACTTGTCTTGTCTTCCGTGTTTTACCAATTGGTTGAATGTAGGCATTTTTTTCCTCCTTTCCAAAAGAATTCACAACATTTTGATTATAGTATATCAATTTTCGGTTGTCAATAGTTTTTTCGCTTATTTTGCAAGCGTTTTCGCGTTTTTTGAGTGAAAATACACAAAATACTTTAACGCGTTATTTGGATGCGCAGGATTTTTCCGCTTATTCGGTTTCGGTCAGGACCGCGGTCGGAACCTCGACGCCTGCCATCGAAGCAAGGTCGTCCGACGAATACTTTGTTTCAAGCGGAATGTTTTTGCCGTTGAGCTCGCTCTTTACGCCCTGTGTGAAAAACACGTCGGCGTCCGAAGCGAGATAGACCTTGAGCGCCTTTTCGCGGCGCACAAGCTTGACGAACTGGTTATATCCGGCAACCTTACGTCGCCCGTTTGAACTTTCGCTCATTATATTTCCCTTTCGTTTACTGTCGAAAAGGTTCGGTAAAAAGTTACCGAACCTTTCGTTTGCAAATCAGTTAAGATTATTCAGCGTCGAAAACGCCTTCGACAGCGGTGTCACCGGTGTCGATCTCGGTGTTGCGGTATGCTTTCATACCCGTACCTGCGGGGATGAGCTTACCGATGAGAACGTTTTCTTTAAGACCGAGAAGCGGGTCCTTCTTGCCCTTGATAGCTGCTTCTGCAAGAACCTTAGTGGTTTCCTGGAAGGATGCTGCAGAGAGGAAGGAGTCGGTCGAAAGCGATGCTTTCGTGATACCGAGAAGCTGGTTCAAGCCCTCTGCGGGGATCTTGGGAGTTTCTTCGGGATGAGCCGCGTTGTATTCTTCGATCTTCTTGTTTGCTTCGTAGAATTCCGAAACGTCAACGAGTGCGCCGACGAGAAGGTCGGTATCACCGCAGGACTCGATCTTGATCTTACGAGTCATCTGACGTGCGATAACCTCGACGTGCTTATCGGCAATTTCAACCGCCTGCAAGCGGTAAACACGCTGAGTTTCTTTTATGATATAGTCATAAACTGCATCGAGGCCGTTGATACGGAGGATATCTGCGGGATATTCCGTACCGTCGGTGATCTTCTGGCACTTTTTGACCTGTGCACCGTCTTCAACGATAACCTTGGTGAGAAGCGGAACGCTCGTTGCGCTTTCTTCGCCGGTTTCGTCGTTGCGGACGATGAGCTGTTTCGTCTTTTTGCTCGTTTCGATACGGAGAGTACCGTCGAAATCAGCAAGGATAGCGGTTCTCTTGGGTTTTCTTGCTTCGAAGATTTCTTCGACACGGGGAAGACCCTGAGTAATATCGCCGCCCGCGATACCGCCCGAGTGGAAGGTTCTCATCGTAAGCTGAGTACCGGGTTCACCGATGGACTGAGCCGCAATGACACCAACCGCTTCGCCGACGTTGACGAGCTTACCGCTTGTCATATCAGCACCGTAGCAGTGAGCACAAACACCGTGTTTTGCACGGCAGTTGATGAGCGAACGAATCTGAACGCGTTCGATTCCTGCTTCGACGATTGCGTTTGCCTGTTCTTCGGAGATCATAGTATCGTCAGCAACGATAACCTCGCCCGTAGCGGGATTGATGATATCGCCGATCGTGTAACGGCCGACAAGACGGTCTTCGAACGGCTCGATAACAGCTTCCTTGCCTCCGGGGAGAACGTCAACGATTCTGCTTACCCAGAGACCTTCTTTTGCACCGCAGTTTTCTTCGCGGATGATAACGTCCTGCGAAACGTCAACGAGACGGCGGGTAAGGTAACCCGAGTCAGCGGTACGGAGCGCGGTATCGGCAAGACCTTTACGCGCACCACGGGCTGCGGTGAAGTATTCGAGAATCTTCATGCCTTCGCGGAAGTTCGCTTTAATCGGCATTTCGATGGTTTTACCGGTTGCGGAAGCCATAAGACCACGCATACCTGCGAGCTGTCTGATCTGCTTGATCGAACCACGGGCACCGGAAACTGCCATCATGTTGATCGGGTTGTATTTATCGAGGTTCTTCTGAAGTGCGGTTGCAACGTCCTTGGTACATTCATCCCAGACAGAAACGACTCTCTGGCTTCTTTCTTCGTCGGAAAGGAGACCCTTGCGGTAGAAGTCGGTGATAAGGTCGACCTTCTGTTCCGCAGCGTTGAGAAGTCCTGCTTTTTCGGGAGGAATGGTCATATCGTAAACCGAGATGGTGATAGAGCCCCTCGTGGAATACTTGAAGCCCTGTGCCTTCATCTTATCAAGCACTTCGCAGGTTACTGCGTTGCCGTGGGTCTTGATACAGCGGTCAACGATGGACGAAAGTTCGCTGCTGGTGGTAACGAAGTCAACCTCGAGCTTGAACGCGTTTTCGGGCTTGCTTCTGTCAACGAAACCGAGGTCCTGAGGAATCGGGTCGTTGAAGATAAGACGGCCGAGGGTGGTTTCGGTAACGCCGGTGCGTTCAACACCGTCGATAACCTTCGTCAAGCGGACCTTGATCTTCGCATGGAGTCCGAGAACTCCGTTTTCATAAGCCATGATTGCCTCGTCCTTGCTGCCGAAGAACTTGCCTTCGCCGGGTTCGCCGGGCTTGTCAAGAGTGAGGTAGAAGGAACCGAGGACCATATCCTGCGAGGGAACGGTAACAGCGTGACCGTTAACCGGCTTGAGCAGGTTGTTCGGAGAAAGCATGAGGAATCTTGCTTCCGCCTGTGCCTCAGCAGAAAGCGGAACGTGAACAGGCATCTGGTCACCGTCGAAGTCTGCGTTAAACGCGGAACATACGAGCGGGTGAAGCTTGATCGCTCTGCCTTCAACAAGGATGGGCTCGAACGCCTGAATCGAAAGACGGTGGAGCGTAGGAGCACGGTTAAGAAGAACGGGATGGTCCTTGATAACGACCTCGAGTGCATCCCAAACCTCGGGAGTTGCACGTTCGACGCGCTTCTTTGCATCCTTGATATTCGAGGATTTGCCGGTAGCAACAAGCTGTTTCATGACGAACGGCTTGAAGAGCTCGAGAGCCATTTCCTTCGGCAAACCGCACTGGAAAATCTTGAGTTCGGGGCCGACGACGATAACCGAACGGCCGGAGTAGTCAACACGCTTACCGAGAAGGTTCTGTCTGAAGCGTCCCTGCTTACCGCGAAGCATTTCGGAAAGAGACTTGAGCGGACGGTTGTTCGGTCCGGTAACAGGTCTGCCGCGGCGGCCGTTGTCAAACAACGCGTCAACAGCTTCCTGAAGCATTCTCTTTTCGTTGCGGATAATGATATCGGGCGCCTGGAGCTCCATGAGCTTCATAAGGCGGTTGTTACGGTTGATAACTCTGCGGTAGAGGTCGTTGATATCGGAGGTTGCAAAACGACCGCCGTCGAGCTGAACCATAGGACGGATTTCGGGAGGGATAACGGGGAGCGCATCGAGGATCATCCATTCGGGACGGTTGCCCGAAAGACGGAATGCCTCAACGACTTCAAGACGCTTGATGTCGCGTACCTTACGCTGACCCTGAGCGGTAAGAAGCTCCTTCTTGAGACGTTCGGATTCTGCCTCGAGGTCGATTTCGGAGAGAAGCTTTTTGATCGCTTCCGCACCCATTCCTGCCTGAAAATCGTCTTCGTATTTTTCGCGATATTCGCGGTATTCATGCTCGGTGAGGAGCTGATATTTCGCAAGAGGAGTTTCGCCGGGATCGGTTACGATATACTGTGCGAAATAAAGTACCTTTTCGAGAAGCTTCGGCGAAAGGTTGAGCAAGAGACCCATCTTGGAGGGAATCGCTCTGAAATACCAGATATGCGAAACGGGAGCTGCGAGCTCGACGTGACCCATACGTTCACGGCGAACACGGCTCGTAGTGATCTCAACTCCGCACTTTTCACAGATCTTGCCCTTGTAGCGAGCGCCTCTCTTGTATTTTCCGCAATGGCATTCCCAGTCCTTCGTCGGGCCAAAAATCTTTTCGCAGAAAAGACCGTCGCGCTCGGGCTTCAAGGTACGGTAGTTGATGGTCTCGGGCTTTTTAACTTCGCCGTAAGACCAAGATCTAATCATTTCGGGAGAAGCTAAGCCAATTTGTATGGATTCAAATTCTATGTTGTTTTCCATTTCACGCATCTCCTTTAGTCATCAAAATTTTCGTTCTCGTCGTAGACGTAAACTTCTTCTTCGGCAGCGTCGTCTTCGGGTTCGGAGACGGGTTCAGCCACAAGATCGCTCATTTCGTCGTCATAAAGAACGTTGTCGGAGTTCTCGAGGACGCTCTTGCCGAGCTCTTCCTCGCTGAACTTTCTTTCATCGGGTCCGTCATCGTCATCCGAATAATCCTTGAGAGGAATTTCGTTGTCGTTCTTATCAAGCACTCTTACGTCGAGAGCGAGCGACTGAAGTTCCTTTGCGAGCACCTTGAAGGATGCGGGAACACCGGGAGTGGGGATATTTTGTCCCTTGACGATTGCGTCGTAGGCCTTTACACGGCCCTTGATATCGTCGGACTTAACGGTGAGGATTTCCTGAAGCGTGTATGCCGCGCCGTATGCTT
>JAZRRU010000016.1:0-2381 GCA_045651025.1 Eubacteriales bacterium | reverse complement strand
CGCCGCTTTGCTTGCCGCGAAGTTCGTGAACATGCTTCCCGAGGCGGAAACACCGCTTCACACCGAGGGCTACGAGGGATTCTATCACGTTTGCTCGATTTCGGGCGACGAGACCGAGGCAACGATAAAGCTCATCATCCGCGATCACTGTATGAATATGTTCAACAACCGCAAGCTTTACGTCAGCCGCCTTGCCGCCTACCTCAACGAGATCTGCGGCGAGGGTACTTTTACCGTCGATATGTCGGACAGCTATTATAATATGAAAGAAAAAATACTTCCGCACATGCACATTGTCGAAAGTGCGATCGAAGCGATGACCGACTCGGGCGTTGAGCCGAAGATCGTGCCCATACGCGGCGGAACCGACGGCGCGCGTCTCTCGTTTGAGGGATTGCCCTGCCCGAACCTTTCGACGGGCGGACTCAATTTCCACAGCATCCACGAGTTCATCCCGATTTTTGCCATGGAAAAAATGGTCGAAATAATCGTAAAGCTTATGCGCGGTGAGAAATAATGAACGGTGAATATACGATAAAACCTATCGCATACATCAAAAACGACCTCAAAACGAAGTTCGGTGTTCCGCGCCAGAGCGGGCTTGCAACCGAGCTCATTTCCGAGATAATCTTCGAGCCGGAGTTCCGCGTTCCCGAAGCGCTGCGCGGATTGACCGATTTTTCGCATATATGGCTTATCTGGAGCTTTTCGGAAGCGAGGCAGGAAAAGTTTTCCCCGACCGTGCGCCCTCCGCGACTCGGCGGTAACGAAAGAGTCGGGGTTTTTGCAACGCGCTCGCCGTTCCGTCCGAATTCGCTTGCGCTTTCCTGCGTGAAGCTCGAAAGAGTCGAAAAGCGCGGTCAACTCGGCGACGTGCTCATCGTCTCGGGCGCCGACCTTATGAACGGCACTCCGATCTATGACATCAAGCCGTATCTTCCTTATGCCGATTCGATTCCCGATTCGGTAGGCGGTTTTGCGACGGACGGGGGAAAGGTTCTTCCCGTCGTTTGCGAGGTTGATCTTCCGATGAATGAAACGCGCAAAAAGTCGCTCATATCCGTGCTCTCGCGCGATCCGCGGCCGCAATATCACGACGATGCGGAACGTGTTTACGGTATGGAGTTTGGGGAATTCGAAATCAAATTCAAGGTCGAGAACGACACGGTCTTCGTCCGCTCGGCGGAAAAAAAGTAAAAATAACGAGAGCTTTTTTGGCGTAAATCGTACAAAAAAGCTCTTTTTTTGTTTTTATAAATCAAATTGTTTTTGTTTACTTTTTCGCATTAATGTGCTATAATATGCACATTAATCCTTGTTGCACAAGGATTCGGGCTTCGCCCTTGCCGCGCACGCGCGGTTGCGCTATTGACGGCTTCGCAAAAATGCCCTTGCAAGCAAGCATTTTTGCTTCATGGTATAATATACGTCAGATTTTTTGGAGGAAAAATATGGATATAATTGCAAAAATAGCCGAAGAACTTAAAATAAGAAAAACGCAGGTCGAAGCGGCGGTCGGGCTCATCGACGAGGGCAACACGATCCCCTTTATCGCGCGATACAGAAAAGAAGCGACGGGCTCGCTCGACGACGAGCATCTCCGCGAGCTTTCCGAGAAGCTCGAGTTCTACCGCGCTCTTGATACGCGCCGTGCCGACGTAGCACGCCTTATCGACGAGCAGGGCAAGCTCACGCCCGAGCTTACCGAGGCAATCGAGAACGCAAAAACGCTCTCCGAGCTCGAGGACATCTACCGCCCCTACCGTCCTAAGCGCAGAACGCGCGCAAGCATCGCGGCGGAAGCAGGGCTTACGCCTCTTGCCGAGCTTATGCTCGAGCAGAAAAAGGAAACCGACATCCTCGCCGAGGCAGAGAAGTTCTTGAACCCCGAAAAGAAGATAGAAACCGCGTCCGACGCGCTCAACGGCGCAAAGGACATCATCGCGGAACGCGTTTCCGACAACGCGGAATACAGAAAATGGATTCGCGAATTCACGTTCAAGACGGGCAACCTCGTTTCAAAAGCAAAGACCGAGGAGGACAGCGTCTACCGTCTCTATTACGACTACAACGAGCCCCTCTCGAAAATGCCGTCCCACCGTATTCTTGCGGTTGACCGCGGCGAAAAGGAGGGTATCCTCTCCGTCAAGGTCGAGGTCGATAAGCAGAGAGTTTTTGATTACTTAAAGAGCGAGATTCTGACCTCGCGCGAGTGCTCCTCGACGGAGTTCGTCCGCGAGGCGGCAGAGGACGCTTACGAACGTCTTATCGCGCCGTCAGTCCAGACCGAGATGCGTAACCTCATCACCGACAACGCGCAGGAACAGGCGATACGCGTTTTCGGCGAGAACCTCAAAAATCTCCTTATGCTCCCTCCCGTC
>JAZRRU010000015.1:0-7789 GCA_045651025.1 Eubacteriales bacterium | reverse complement strand
CCGGTGCCGTCGCGGAAAACTCTCGTCTTGTAGACGGTAGTAAATCCTTTGTTTCTTTCGATACCAATAACGATGTCCTGTCCGTCGTCCTTGGTTGCCTCGCGCATCTCACGGCAAACGAGAGAAAGCGGGGTGAATTGGGGGTCGAGCTTTGCGTTAACCTTAAGCTTCATACTTGGTGTTTCCTCCGATGATAGTTTTTTGTACGTTAAATTCATTATCAGTAATAATAATATCAGCGTCCTTGCCGACCTCGATCGAGCCCTTCGTCTTGTCGATGCCGAGAGTCGTAGCAGGGTTGAGCGATGCGCCGTTTACGCATTCCCAAAGCGGAATCGTCGAGTTCGTGTAGACGTTCCAGACGCCTTTGTTAAGATGGAGAACGCTGCCGGCAACCGTACCGTCCTCGAGACGGCAGACGATGCCTCTGTAGATGATCTTCGAGCCGCCGAGAGTGTATTCGCCCTCGGGAAGTCCGCCCGCGGGGAGACAGTCGGTGATGAAACAGAGCTTTCTGCCCTTGATCTTGAAGAGCATATCGTAAAGTGCGGTATTTACGTGGAAGGTGTCGACGATGAGCTCACAGCTTACGTCGGAGTTGAGCGCCGCGGTAACAACGCCGGGAGCTCTGTGTGCGAGGGGAGTCATGGCGTTGAAGAGGTGAGTCGCGTGGCGAACGCCGATCTCGGTGCTCTTCATAGCGGTTTCATAGTCCGCACTCGTGTGACCCATCGACATGATAACGTCGGTGTCACGGCGGATCTCGCGGAGCGCTTCAAAGTCCTCGGTGTCGGTCTCGGGAGCGAGCGAGATGATTCTGATTATATCAGCATATTCCTTAACGAATTTTGCATCGGGCTTGAGTATGTATTTCGGGTCCTGCGCGCCTTTTTTCGACTCGCTGATGAACGGACCTTCGGCATGACAGCCGAGGATTGCGGAACCGTCCCAGGATTTGCTTTCTTCCTTGAGTGCACGGCAGACCTCGAGCGCCTTCTTGATAACCTTCATGTCGACGGTCATCGTCGTGGGAAGGTAGCCCGTAACGCCGTTTGCAAGCAAGCCCTTCGAAATAACACGGATGCTTTCTTCTTCACCGTCGCAAACGTCTTTTCCGAGATAACCGTGGATGTGAAGGTCGATAAGACCGGGAGCGACGTAGCCGCCCTTCGCATCGATGATTTCAACGCCTTCGGGGAGTTTATCGGCGGGAAGGATACCTTCGATCACATCGGAGTAGAGCAGAGCAGAGCCCTCAACGATGCGGTCTTTCAAAATGATTTTACCGTTAATGATAGCTTTCATTTTCAAGTTCTCCTACGTAAAATTGAGTTTTTGCATTGTTAGCCATTATCTTCCTATATTATATCAAACGCCTTTTCAAATTGCAATAGGTTTTTGCCTCTTTCGTTAAGATTTTATGCTCGTTTTTTATTTAATATGACCGAAAATAACTTGACAGAAAAAGTTTTGTTGTGTATAATGATTGTGGTTTGGGATTTATTATGTTTGGATATAACATCAAAAAAAGAAAGGAAAAATCTCATGAAAAGACTCTTGTCCTTGGCGTTGGCGGTTTTCATGGTGCTTACGATTGCGCCCGTTTCGGCTTTTGCGGTAACGTATGATCTCGGCACAAAAAATGAAGATCCGTCGTTTGATGTTATTATCAACGCCCCGACATGTTATTCCGTCGGTGAAACCGTTACGGTCAATGTTTTCGTCCGTAACATCAACACATTCAACGGTCTTTCCGACGTTGAATTCGAACTTATTTATGACAGCAACAAGCTCGTCCTTGCGAACGATCTTCTCGAAAAAGAGAGCAACGTCGTTGACTGCGTGACCTCGCTTCCGACGTCGAGTTGGGAAAACCTCACGAAGGTTGAGCACACGGTCGGCTCCGACGGTGTTGCAACCCCGAAAAACGACGGAATCGTTGATGTTACGCTTCTTTATGCCGGTGTCGGATCGGTTCATTTTGCAAAAGAGGACGATGCTATCGCGCTTTCCTTTACTTTTGAGGTTCTTGAATCCGCTTCGGGCGAGATTCCCGTTTACGTTCCTCATTCTTCCGTTTCCGGTTTGGCAAGCACGCTTACCGACTTTGAATTTTTTGTCGGTAACGGTTCGGGCGTGACGATCAATCCTCACGATCCGATAATTCCCGACACCTGCGGTGAGGAAACGGCATGCTCGGTTTGCGGCGAGACGCTTGCGGACGCGGTTGAGCACTCTTTCACCAACTACGTTTCCAACGGCGATGCAACCTGCACCTCCGACGGTACGAAAACCGCAAAATGCGATAACTGCGACGCGACCGATACGGTTGCCGATATCGGCTCGAAGAAGGATCACGTTTTCGGTACGGATTGGACGTTCGACGAGACGAACCATTGGCACAAATGTACCTCGTGCGACGAGGTTTCCGGCGTAACGGCTCACGATTTTTCGAACGGCGATAAATGTGAATGCGGATATGAAAAGGAACATATTCACTCCTTCGGCACGAAGGTTGATGAAATTCCCGCAGGATGCGAAACCGACGGCAGAAAAGCGTATTTCGTCTGCGATGGCTGCGGAAAATGGTATTCCGACGAAAACGCAACCGTTGAATTTGAGGAAAAGGAATCTGACCCCGACCTCATAATTTCCGAAACGGGACACAGCTTTACGAACTACGTTTCCGACGGAAACGCGACCTGTCTCGAAGACGGCACGAAGACCGCAAAATGCGATAACGGTTGCGACGCAACCGATACAGTCGCCGACGAGGACTCTGCAAAGGGTCACACCGAAGGCGCATGGACCATCATTTCGAATCCCCAGATCGGTGTTCCCGGCTTGCGCGAGAAGAGATGCGGCGAATGCGGAACGCTTCTTGAAAGCGAGGAGATTCCCGCACTTGAAGAATCGAAGATTCTCGGCGACGTTGACGGCGACGGCGAGATTACCCCGACCGACTACATTCTCGTAAAACGTCACGTTATGGGTACTTATGAACTTACGGGCTCGGCACTCAAAAACGCCGACGTCGATAAGGATGGATTGGTTACCTTCGTTGACTATATCCTCCTCAAACGCCACATCATGGGCTCTTACGTAATAAAATAAAGTTAAAAGCAAGGACATGCGCCTTGCTTTTAACACATCTGAACGTCGCGAGTGCACAAACGAAGTTTGGGCGCGACGGCGCGAGCGAACGACGTTCCAAAAAAACCGATTGAAAACCTGTTTTCAATCGAGAGCGAAGCGACCGCCACATTATGGGCTCTTACGTAATTCAAGGATAATAAAATAGAAATAAAGTTAAAGGCAAGGACGTCGCTATGGCGTCCTTGTTTCTGTTAGATGACGAAATTTAATATTCCGGTTGAAATCATCGTCGCAAGGGCTTTTTTGCATATCTTTTATTCACTTCTCTCAAAAAATATACCGTTGCAATTTTCGAATAATTGTGATATTATTCTTTTATCTCTTGAAGAAAGGAAGAATCTTCATGAAAATCGTAATTATCGGTCTCGGTACGATCGGAAAGACGATACTCAAAAACCTTTCCACCGAAGACCACACTGTAACGATAATCGACGAGAACAAAACAGAGATCGAAACGCTCATCGAAAGATATGATGTTATGGGCGTTGTCGGTAACGGCGCAAGCATGGACATCCAGAAAGAAGCGGGCGTTTCCGACGCTGACCTTGTTATCGTTCTCACAGAAAGCGACGAGATCAACATTCTCGCCTGCCTCGTTGCGAAAAAGATCGGCGCGAAGAACACCATCGCCCGCGTTCGCAACCCCGACTACAGAAAACAGGTTGCCGTTATGAGAGAAGACCTCGGGATCGCGATGATCGTAAACCCCGAGCAGGAAACGGCGAACGAAATATTCAACATCATCAACCTCCCCTCGGTCACTCAGATCGACCATTTTGCAAAAGGCAGAGTCTCGCTCGTTGAGATCGTTGCCGAGGAGGGCTGCTCGCTCGTCGGCGAAACGCTTATTTCGCTCGGTAAAAAGCTCGAAACGAGGGTGCTTATCTGCGCGGTCCAGCGCGGTGACGAGGTTATCATCCCCTCGGGTCATTTCAAGATTCAGCAGGGCGACAGGATTCACTTCACGGCGAACGCAAGAACGCTCGGCGACTTCCTCTCGGAAGTAAATCTCGTCAAATCTCCTCTGAAAAACATCATGATCGTCGGCGGAAGCAGGATCGCGTTCTACCTTGCCGACGCTCTCTCGAAGAAGAAATACAAGGTCAAGCTCATCGAAAAAGACCCCTCTCATGCGGAATTTCTCGCAGAGCTTCTTCCGAAGGTGACCGTCGTTTGCGGAAACGGAACGCATCACGACGTTCTTATCGAGGAGGGCGTTGAGGCGATGGACGCGTTTGTTGCGCTCACCGACATCGATGAGGAAAATATGATCGTCTCGATGTTTGCGAACAAGAAAAACGTCAAAAAGTCGATAACCCAAATAAAAAGCGACGACCTTTACGATATGCTCGCCGAGCTCGGAATCAGGAACAACGTCTCTCCGAAGCACATCGTCGCGGGCAGAATAATCAGCTACATCCGCGCGCTCGCGAACTCGGTCGGAAGTAACGTTCTCAATATGTACCAGCTTCTGAACGGACGCGTCGAGGCGCTTGAGTTCTCCGCGAAGAAGGAGCTTCCCTTTTACAACAAGCCGTTGAAGGAGATCAACCTCAAAAAAGGTTGCCTCATCGGATGTATTATCCGTCAGAACGAGGTCATCATCCCGAACGGTAACTCGGAGATACGTCTCGGCGACAACGTTGTCGTCGTTACGACTCACAAAAACTTTGACGATCTTAACGATGTGTTTGAATAATTATGGAATACAGAAATTTAGGTAAAATTCTCGGAAAAGTAATGATGCTCGAAGCGTTGCTTATGTGCGCGCCTCTTGCCGTTGCGCTTATTTACCGTGAATCGTTTATGAATATTTTCGCGTTCCTTCTCCCGATCGGACTTCTTTTCCTGCTCGGCGGACTTTTGCAGATCCCGAAGCCAAAGCGCGCGAATCTCTACCAGAAAGAGGGCTTTGCGCTCACGGCGATGGTATGGATCGTTATGGCGGTGTTCGGCGCGATCCCGTTTGTAATAAACGGCGATATCCCGAACTATGCCGACGCCTGCTTTGAGATAATGTCGGGATTTACGACGACGGGTGCGAGTATCGTCGAGGATTTAACCGTGCTTTCGCGCTCGACGCTCTTCTGGCGAAGCTTTTCGCACTGGATCGGCGGTATGGGTATTCTCGTTTTCGTTCTTATTTTCATTCCCGAGAGCGAGGACGGCTCGTCGATGCATCTTCTCCGCGCAGAGAGCCCCGGTCCGCAGGTCGGTAAGATCGTCTCGAAGATGAAGGTCACGACGAGGATTCTTTATCTCATCTATCTCTCGCTCACGGTTCTTGAGGTCGTGATCCTTATGTTTGACCGTCCGATCGCGGGATATGAAAACGAAAAGCTGTTTTTCAGCCTGCTCACGAGCTTCGGCTCGGCGGGTACGGGCGGACTCGGGTTCATCCCCGGAAGCATGGAGCTTTTCAACCCCTTTTCGCAGTACGTTGTTGCGATTTTCCTGCTTCTTTACGGCTGTAACTTCGCGCTTTATTACCTCTTGCTTATCGGAAAAGCGAGAGAGGCGTTCAAGAGCGAGGAATTCAAGAGTTATCTTTGGATGATCGCCGCGGCGGTTATGTTCGTTTTCGTTAGCTTGGTCTGGCGGTTCGAGAGCTTTCCGCAGGAATACACTCTCGAGGAATCGTTCCGCCATTCGTTCTTTCAGGTTGCGTCGCTCATAACCACGACGGGTTATTCCACGACCGACTTCAACGTATGGCCGATGATGGGCAGAATGACGCTTGTTATTCTCATGTTTACGGGCGGTATGGCGGGCTCGACTGCGGGCGGCATAAAAATTTCGAGATTCGTCATCGCCATAAAGGGCGCGCTCATAAACATCCGAAAGCTCATCAACCCGCGTTACGTTCCGAAAGCAAAATTCGAGAACAAAACCCTCGAAAAGCAGACGATGAACGACGTTTTTGCTTATTTCACGCTCTTCTCGTTCCTTTTCATCGCCGTTATCTTCCTGCTTTCGTTCGACCCGATCAACGGCACGGAGGTCACGATCGTCTCCGACGCGGGTACGTACACGGAAAAGCACGGGTTTTTCAGTAACTTCTCGGCGGCACTCGCCTGCTTCACGAATATCGGTCCGGGCTTTGAAGCGGTCGGCGCGTACGCAAGCTATGCGAACTTCAGCATGTTCTCGAAGATACTGCTTACGCTCACGATGATGGTCGGAAGACTTGAAATTCTTCCCGTTTTGATTCTTTTCTCCCCGAAAACTTGGAAACGCATATAAAATAAAAGTCAAAAAAGAACGGCATCCTGCGATGCCGTTTTTTTGTTCAATTAATTCACTTTTAAAAATTATTGCGCCGAGGTAACAGTCGTTTAGGCGTTGCTTGAAGTTATTGCCGTCACGCTTGATTCGTTTTGCACTCTCACGATATTCCGAAAAGTTAAAAGCAAGGCATGCGCCTTGCTTTTACCTTTATTGTTTTTGAATTATTCCGCTTCGTAAGTGCCCATATAGATACGCTTAACGAGGATATAGTCAACGTAATTGATTACGCCGTCTTTATCAACGTCTGCCGCGATGAGCGCGTCGCCGCTAAGGAAATAAGTGCCCATAACGTGACGTTTTACGAGGATATAGTCGGTAGGATCGATGTCGCCGTCGAGATCTGCGTCACCGGGAACGATTTCTTTTTCAAGCGCGGGGATCTCTTCGCTTTCGAGAAGCGTTCCGCATTCGCCGCATCTCTTCTCGCGCAAGCCGGCAACGCCGATTTCAGGATGCTTTACGATTACCCATTCGCCGTCGGTGTGACCCTTTGCCGAGCCCTCGTCAGCGATCGTATCGGTTGCATCGCAGTTATCACATTTTGCGGTCTTGGTGCCGTCTTCGAGGCAGGTTGCGTTGTTGTCGGAAATATAGTTCGTGAAGCTGTGGCCAAGTGCCGAGCCATCGTCAGCAATCGTATCGGTTGCATCACAGTTATCACATTTTGCGGTCTTCGTGCCGTCTTCGAGGCAGGTTGCATCGTTGTTGGAAACGTAGTTCGTGAAGCTGTGTCCGAGTGCAGAACCTTCATCGGTTATGGTATCGGTGGTTCCGCAGCCATAGATACATTCAGCAGTCTTGGTACCGTCTTCTTCGCAGGTTGCGTTGCCGTCGGAAACGTAGTTTTCGAATCCGTGGTCAAGCATCGAGCCCTCGTCAGCAATCGTATCGGTTGCATCACAGTTATCACACTTTGCGGTCTTTGTACCGTCTTCGGTACAGGTTGCATCGTTGTTGGAAATATAGTTCGTAAAGCTATGACCAAGAGCAGAGCCCTCGTCCATTACAGTGTCGGTCAAGCCGCATCCGTGGTCACAGGTTGCGGTCTTTGTACCGTCTTCTTCGCAGGTTGCGTCGTTGTTGGAAATATAGTTCGTAAACGAGTGACCGAGCGCGGAATATTCATCGACGACAGTGTCGGTGACACCGCATCCGTAAATACATTGAGCGGTCTTGGTGCCGTCTTCTTCGCAGGTTGCGTCGCCGTTCGATTCGTAGTTGGTGAAGCTATGTCCGAGTGCGTCAACAAGAACTTTTCCGCAAGTAGTGCAGGTCTGCGCGTTTTCGCAATCTGCTTCTGCGCCTGCTTCGTGTTCGGAAGTAACTGCATAAGAGCCGTTTCCTG
>JAZRRU010000014.1:0-7133 GCA_045651025.1 Eubacteriales bacterium | reverse complement strand
CACCAAGACCGCTACTTGTGACAACGGCTGCGGCACAAAGAGCACCGTAACCGATACCGGTTCCAAGGTTGAACACAGCTTCACCAAGTACGTTTCCAACAACGATGCAGACTGCTTGAAGGATGGTACCAAGTACGCATTCTGTGACCACGACTGCGGCTCGAAGAAAACCACAACCGACATCGACTCCAAGCTTGAACACAGCTTCACCAACTACACCTCCAACGGCGACGCAGACTGCTTGAGGGACGGTACCAAGAGCGCGTTCTGTGATCACGGTTGCGGCTCGAAGAAAACTGTAGCTGACCCCGACACGAAGCTCAAGCACAGCTTCTCCAACTACGTTTCTGACGGCAATACGACCTGCACCGAAAACGGAACCAAGTCTGCACTCTGCGACAACGGTTGCGGTGCAAAGGCAACCTTGCCCGAACTTGCGAAGCATACTCCCGGTGAATGGGTAATCGTAAAAGAAGCTCAGATCGGCGTACCCGGCTTGCGTGAACAGTATTGTACCGTTTGTGAAGATCTTCTCGTTAGCGAAGAAATTCCTGCAATCGATCCTGAGTATACTCTCGGCGACATCGACAATAACGGCAAAGTTACTGCTGCTGACTACGTATTCGTAAAACGTGCAGTTATGGGCACTTACACCTTGAGCGCAACCGGTCTCAAGGCAGCTGACCTCGACAAGAACGGCAAAATCACTGCTGCTGACTACGTTTTCGTAAAACGTGCAGTTATGGGCACTTACGTTATTAAGTAATTAACGGCTTGCCTGATTAAAAAAGTATAAAAGAAGGCGCACTTCATCATGAGGTGCGCCTTTCTTTTTGTCTGCTGTGCAGTGTCTCGGTATTCCTTTTGAAAAAGTTAAAAATTTTAAGAATGTTGCATTAAAACATCATATACGAAAGCCAAATTGTTGAAAATGACCAAAAAGAAAGAGGGAAATTCGTTTGAAAAGCGTAGAGGAAATTTCGGAAAAGGTCTTCCCAAGAAAACATTGTTTGTGATATAATGAAATCGTGAATAAATCGAATTTTAATGAAAGGAATAAATTTCATGAGAAAACTTGCTTTGAAACTTCTTTCTCTCACGCTTGTCGTTGCTCTTCTTCTTGCGAGCTCGACTGTTATTGCTTCGGCAATTACGTGGGATAACGTTCCCGAGACCGACTATGCAGGCGGCTATTGGTCCACTTACTATACCTACGGTAAGTACTACAAAAATTTGACTCAGATCCCCCTTACCGGCGACCAGAGACGCGACACCGTAGCTGTTGCAATGTCTCAGGCAAACTACCTCGAGGGTGACTCTACTTACGATCAGGACGGCGAGACCGGCGGTTCTTCGAACATGACCGAATACGGCGCATACACCAACGTTAACGGCGCGGCTTGGTGTGCATCCTTCTGTTCTTGGGCGTTCTATACTGCGGGCTGTACAACCACCCGTGGTACCGAGACTTACATGGCAAGAAACGGCTACTATTGGTCAGAATGTTACGTTCCCTATTGGAGTAACATGCTCTATGACAACGGCAGATACGAATTTTCTTACTACTACGGCGGCGATTACTATCCTCAGCCCGGTGACCTTGTGTTCTTCCCTGCAGGTTGGGCACCTCTTGACGAAGGTCACATCGGTATGGTCGTTTATGCTGATAGCTCCTATGTTTACACCATCGAGGGTAACACCTCGGGCAGCTCCGGCGTTGAAGCTGAAGGCGGCGGTGTATTCTTCAAGAGATATGACCTTTGGTCTTCTTCACTCGGCGGTTACGGCAGAATGCCTTACCAGACCGTTTCCGATCTTCCTTCTATTGACTACACCGGCGCAAACCCCACTCCCGGTCTTTATATCAACCCCCTCGGCACTTGCGGCGTTTATCTCAACCGTGATGACAGCACTCCTTCTTGGACGCTCCCCCTCTCTTCTGTATTCGAGGTTTCGAAGATCGAGCAGGATAACCTTGGCAACACCATGCTCTACTCGAAGTGCGAGATCAACGGCGAGACTGTTTATGGTTGGATCGTTCACTATACGAGTTATGGCAGCAATAGCTATACCTCCAGAACGCTCCAGATCTACGCTTCTCCCGACCGGACTCCCGAGCTTGAGTCGAGCAAGTTTGATATAACCGATGACAATATGATCGAGGGTCTTGTAACGGGCAAAACCGTAAATCAGCTTCTCTCGGGCATCACTTCGACTCAGGACGATACCGAAATCAAGGTTTACAAGGGTAACACCGAGGTTGTGGGCTCATCCAACCTCGCAACCGGTATGACCGTTAAGATTTTCCAGAACGGAAGCGAAGTTAACTCCTATGAAGTTGTTGTTAAAGGCGACGCAAACGGCGACGGCAAGGTTACGGGTATTGACTACCTTCTCATCAAGCGTCACGTTCTTTCGACCTATACTCTCAACGGCGCGAACCTTGCGGCTTGCTCGATTGAGACAAACGGAAAAGTCGGCGTTACTGACTATATCCTCACAAAACGTGCAGTTATGGGTACTTACACGATCTCATAGTTAATTTGCGATAATAAAACGGACTCGATATCGAGTCCGTTTTTGTTTGCGAAAATGCGGAGCAATTATTTTTACCTCGCCATATATTCTTTTATCTTATCAAGCGCGCTTTTCTCGATGCGCGAGACGTAAGAGCGCGAGATATTGAGCATATCCGCGACGTCGCGCTGGGCATAGCAGATTCCGTTTTTGTTCATTCCGTACCGAAGCATAATTATCTTTTTCTCGCGGTCGTCGAGAACGTTTTTGATTGCGGATGCGATTCGCTCGAGCTTGATTTTTCGGTCGATCGAATCGACGATATCGTCGGGCGATGCGATTATTTCGAGATATGTAAGCGGGTTTCCGTCCTTGTCAACGTCGACGGGCTCGTTGATCGAGGTCACGTTCGCGTGCTTTTTCTGGGAACGGAAGTACATAAGAATCTCGTTCTGGAGACATTTTCCCGCATAAGTCGCAAACCTCGCGCCGTTTTCGACGTTGAAGCTGTCAATCGCTTTTATCAGACCGACCGTTCCGACGGAGATGAGGTCGTCCTGATCGCGCGCAGATGTGTAATATTTTTTCACGATATGCGCGACGAGTCGAAGATTGTGTTCGATGAGCTTATTCCGCGCGTCGAGATTCCCGCTTTTTGCGAGACGGAAAAGGCGTTCCTCCTCGGCTTTTGGAAGCGGCGGCGGAAATGAATGAGTGTCGGACGTGCGGAGAAGAAGACAAAAGCATTTTGACACGACCGAAAGAAGAAAAGACAGCAAAATTATCACCTCTTGATACGATATGCGCGCTCGTTTGAGAAAATTCCGGGTTGGAGGATAGTCTCAAAAAAAGATATGCGTGATAGCGCATATCTTTTTTCAATCTATTGATTTGTAACGACTTTTTTGGTATAATAATATGAATATTTATCGCATCTTGTCTTTCAGCTCGTCAAGCGTTCCGAAAGAGTAACCTTTCGCTTTTAGTTCGGTTATGACCGAGTCGAGAACGTCGGCGTTCGTCTTTGACGTCGGGTGGAGAAGCATGACCATCCCGTCGTGAACGCTGCTCATTATCTTTGCTTTTGCACGCTCGGGATTCATCTGCTTGCCGTTGTCCCAGTCAGCATAAGCGAACGACCAGAAAACGGGGGTATACCCGAGCTTTTCGCAAAATTCGAGCGTCATTTCGGAGAACGCGCCCTCGGGCGGACGGAAATATTTTTCCATGTCGTGCCCCGTTTCGCGCTTATATATCTCCTCGACCTCGCGAAGCTCGGATTCGAACTTCTTTATGTCGGTAATTTTTGACATATCGCCGTGACTCGTCGAATGGTTGCAGACGAGATGCCCCTCATCCGCCATCCGCTTTACGGTTTCGGGACTGTTTTTGATGATTCCGGGAAGAATAAAGAACGCGCCCTTTACGTCATGCTTTTTGAGCGTATCGAGAATACGTTCGACGTTTTCGTTAGAGTAACCTGCGTCGAACGTGAGATAGACCGACTTATCGCCCTCGGGTGCAAGATAGAGCGCGCCGTGCTCGCGCGCGAGCTCGCTTCCGCCGAGGATCTCGGGGCGTGAGTTTTCGCCCGTCGGCTTGAAGAACCAATTTATGCGTTCCGCCTGTGCGACCATCGTCTGGTTCGCGGAGATCGCAAGACCGAGAAACGATGCGACAAGAAATTTTTTGAATTTCAAAAAAACAACTCCTTTCTGAATTATTTTTTCGGGATTTTGAATATATATTCCTGAAAATAATTGTAAAAAGGGTGTTTTGTATGGTTGTTTGTCTTCCTTTGAGCCCGCTTTTTTCGTCGTGTGATTCCTTTTCCGAGCAGGTCGATGAGGTTCTCTTTGGCGAGGAAGTTGAGGTCGTTGAGGAATTTGAAGATTTTTGTCATATCGTGACCGACTATGGATATTCGGGCTGGCTGAAAAAATCGAGCATTCGTGAAAAGATTTTTGAAGCGAATTATACCGTGAAATCGACCTTTTGCGACCTTCTTTTTTCGGGGAAGAATTTCTTCCGCCCCGCGATGACGCTTCCGCGCGGCTCGAGAATTTTTGCCGAAGAGATCGAAAGCTCGCGCTATCTCAACGTGACCACCCAAGAACGGAAAAATTTTTTCGTGCTCAAGGATCACGTTGAAAAAATAAAACCGATCGAAAAAACCGAGGAAAAACTTCGGGAAACGATAACAAAAACCGCGAAAAATTATCTCGGAACGCCCTATCGATGGGGCGGACGGACGAACCTCGGGATCGATTGCTCGGGGCTCTGCTTCAACGCTTACCGCGAGAGCGGAATAAAAATCTGGCGCGACGCCGACATAACGAAGTCGAAAGCATTACGCGAAATTCCGTTTTGTCAGTTAAAAACGGCGGATTTGATGTTCTTTGAGGGACACGTCGCGATGTGGCTCGGACGGGGCGAAATAATACATTCATCATTCTCAAACGGCTCGGTCGTTATCGAGCGTTTTGAGAAGAACGATAAACTAAAAGAAATTTTTATTTGTGCAGGAACGGCTTTCTGATGAATCATTTTGTTGAAAAAAGTGAAATTGAACTCCAAAAAGAAATCGCACTCTCCCTCCGCGAGCTCACAAGAGGGAAAAAGGCGTGCGTCATAACGTTCGGCTGTCAGCAGAACGAGAACGACAGCGAGCGCATTTCGGGCGCGCTTGAAATGTGTGGTTATGAGATGACCGACGACGAGAGTGTTGCTGACTTGATTATCCTCAACACCTGCGCCATCCGCGAGCACGCCGAGATACGCGCGCTTTCCGAGGCAGGGCAGTTCAAGGGTCGAAAAGAAAAGGACCGCAGCATAAAAATCGGTCTTTGCGGATGTATGGCACAGCAGTCGCACCGCCGTGCCCAGATTTACAAGAGCTATCCCTACGTCGACTTCGTTTTCGGCACGGATATGCACCACCGCGTCCCCGAGATAATCAAAACCGCGCTTACCTCGAAAAAACGCGTTTCGTTCGTCACCGAAAAGAGTCACAACGAGTTCGGCGTGATAAGCGAGGGTATGCCCGTCAAGCGTGAAAGCGGCTACAAGGCGTGGGTTCCCGTTATGTACGGATGCAACAACTTTTGTACCTACTGCGTCGTTCCCTACGCACGCGGCCACGAGCGCTCGCGCAGGAAAGAGGACGTTATCGCCGAGGTGAAGTCGCTCGTCGAGCAGGGATACAAGGACATAACTCTCCTCGGTCAGAACGTAAATTCCTACTCGGGCGGATGCACCTTTGCGGAGCTTCTTTCCGAGTGCGCCTCGTTCGAGGGGGAATACCGCGTGCGCTTTATGACGAGCCACCCCAAAGACGCGAGCGACGAGCTCATCGACGTTATCGCAACGAACGAGAAGGTCGCGAAGCACTTCCATCTCCCCGTGCAGTCGGGCTCGAGCCGAATCCTCAAGCTCATGAACCGAAAATACGACCGCGAGAAATATCTCGACCGCGTACGTAAGATAAAAAGCAAAAACGCCGATATCTCGATCACGTCCGATATCATCATCGGATTCCCGACCGAGACCGAAACGGATTTTAACGATACCGTTTCGCTTGTTCGCGAGGTCGGGTTTGATATGCTCTACACGTTCATCTATTCTCCACGTCCCGGCACGATTGCCGCCGAGATGGACGGTCAGGTTGAGCGTTCGGTCTCGAACGAGCGATTCAAGCTTCTTTCCGACGTCGAGAACGAGATCGCGCAGTCGCTTAACGAGAAATTCATCGGGAAAACGCTTCGCGTTCTTTCCGACGGGTATAATAAAAACGGCGTCCCCTGCGGACGAAGCACGCATAATAAAATCGTAACGTTCGATAAGCTTGTTCCCGCAGGGCAGTTTGTCGACGTCGAAATAGAAACCGCAGGAGCTTATATGCTCGGCGGAAAAATAAAGTGAGGAATTTATCATGAAACTTATTTTGCTTGGTATAGCGTGTATATTGTTCGGATTCACTGCGCTTGCCGCAGTAGCGTTCGGTTTGCAACCCGACGGCGAACTGTTCGAGATATTGGGCTACGCCTTTCCGTTTCTCGGTATTTTACTTGCGTTTTTAGGCACGTTTATAAAAGATGATAAATAATTTAACCGAAAGGAAATAAAAGAAAATGAACGAAAAAATGACAAAAGCGATCGAAATGATCAAAGAAGCACTCGCTGAAAGCGCCGAGCTCAAGGCGTATAACGAAGCAAAAGCTGCATTCGATGCAGACGAAAACGTTGCAAAGCTCATCAACGAATATAACGTTCAGGCGGCTCTCCTCGAGACCGAGGGCAGAAAGCCCGAAGAAGAACGCGACACGAAGCTCGTTGAGTCGATCTCCGCAAGACTTCGCGAATGCTACGACGAGATCAGCGCAAGCCAGACTCTTGCGAATATGCGCGATTCCGAAGCGGCTCTTTCCGAGCTCGTAAACGCGATCAACGATGCAGTTCGCTTCACCATCGAGCCCGAAGCGGCGAATTGTACGCACGACTGCCCGACCTGCGGCGGCTGCCATTAAGGGCGCTACGCTCCCAATCAAAAACAAGTTTTTGATTGATTTTTGGAGGTTCGTTCGCTCCCCCCAATCTTGTGCGCGCCCTTCATCACC
>JAZRRU010000013.1:0-16443 GCA_045651025.1 Eubacteriales bacterium | reverse complement strand
GGCGCGAGAACGCGTCGCCTCTCGCCTCGCCGATACCTTTTACATATTTAATTGGAGTTTGAAGATCAAGCCGTACAGCCATTTATCCCTCTCACAAATTAAACGGTTTTTATCTTAATTTCGTTATACGCAATACCCATTTCGTCAAGCGTATCCTTCTCGCGTGAGCCATGGGTAAGAATGAATATCTGATGTTTTTTCGACGCTTCCTCGAGCGCGCCCGAGATCATCTTCAGACGGTTATCGTCCATACGGACAAAAGCATCGTCAAGCATTATCGGCACTCCGCATCCGCCGAAAAGTATGTCGGCAAGCGCAAGACGGAGCGAAAGATATGCGCTGTCGCGCGTACCTGCGGAAAGGTAATCACAGCTTCTTCGGAAGTCCTCGCCGAAGCTCATAGAGAGCTTCGTATCAACCTCAAACGAGCTGTATTTCCCGCCCGTTGCGGCAGAAAAATACTCGTCGGCACGCTCGCTTATGCGCGGAGCGACCATGCTCTTCATATTATCCGCGGCTTCCTCGATGAAGCGTATCGCGGTTTCATATGCTTTGAATTTCGAAGTCAGGTCATCGACGCGCGCATCAAGAGAATCGCGTTTTCCGATCAATGCGGACGGATCGCCGAATTTTGCTTCGAGCGCGACGGAGTCAAGCTCGTCGCGGCGGTTAAGGTCGGAAAGCTGGGCAACCTGCGAGGAATAAAAGCTGATCTCTCGGTCGACCTTCGCACGTTCCCTTTCGGGGAGAGTTGCGCCCGACGCTTCGGTTTTCAATAATTCGAGGTCAACGCCCTCGGTCGCGCGCTCGAGCGAATCGCGCTTCGAACGCCAGACGGCAAGCTTCTCGCCGCATTTTGCGGAAACGTCGAGAATTCTCTGTATCTGAACAGCGTAATCGCCGTTTTCGACCTCGATATATTCACCGATGCCGTCATCGAGCTCGGTTTTTAGCGTATCAACGCGAATCTTTTTCTCGCGGTATTCCGACTTCAAATCATCGATACGGCGGTCGGATTCGTAAATACGGTTCTGCAATATCGGTTGATTTTTTATTGCTTCCTTGAGCTCGTCAACGCTCTCGAACCCGTGCTCACGCGCGATCGCAATCGGCTTTCCGAGATATACCGAACCGACTGCGGAAAGGATTACGCCGAGCGCAATTCCGGGTAATCCCACCGCGTTACCGCTTGCAAAATATAACATCAATCCGCCGATGAGCGCCAGCGCACCCGCAACGAAAAAGATCTTCGGAAGTTTTTCATATTTCGAGATCGTATTTTCTATTTCTTTTCCCTCGTCCGAGTCGAAAGCAGACTCAAAATCGAGACAACTGCGTTCTTCCTCGGCTTTTGAAAGTGCGGTTTTTATATTTTCAAGGTCACGGCACTGCGCAACGTACTCGGTGTTTTTTGAGATAAGCGAAGAGAAAATGCCGTTCGAGGTGTCCTGATTTTTAAGCTCGGACGAAACGGTCTTGTAGTCGGTCTTCGCCTCGGTTTCCTCGAGCTGAAGACGTTCGATGTTGCGGAGCTTGATGAGGGCTTCATATTTTTCGATGTTTTTGCGTTCGGCGTTAAGAAGCTCGAGCTTTTTCTCGGATTCCGAGATCGTTGCCGCACGCTTTTTCATCTCGGTCTCGAGACGGACGATCTCACGGCGCATATCCGACGAAGCGGTTATTGCTTCGACGAGCTCGTCACGTTCTTTCTGCGCTTTCGGTAGAAGTCCGCTTCCGAGTTTTCCTTTCAGCTCATTCTTTGCCTCGGAAAGTCGGGAAATCGCCTTTTTTGTGCCGACTTGCTCGTCCGCACTTATCGCGATGTTGCGCAATCTGTCGGCAAGAAGCTCATCCTTGCTCTGCGGAAGCGTCAGCTGGCGGAAAAAGAGGGTACGCGAGAAGACGTCCTCGCCCACGCCGAAGAACACTTCGCCGGGAACGAGTCCCGCAAATTCGCTTTTACCCGTTGCGCGGTTCGTAACGTCAAAAACCTCCTTGCCCGAGGGGGGGCATCTGCGCGTCACGATATATTTCTCGCCGTCGGCGGTTATATAAACACTTCCCTCGCAGACCTCGCTGTCCCAGGGGGTATAGAGCTTTCGTTCGTTATCGGTAAGCATCTGCATTCTCGCGCCGACGAATCCGTAGAAAACGAATTTTATAAACGATGCAAGAGTCGTCTTTCCGCTTTCGTTCGGTGCGGAAAGAACGTTGATTCCCGATTCTGCGGTGACGACCGCGTTTTTCAGTTTTCCGAACGAGACGATCTCGATTTTATCTATCGTTACGTTCATCAGCGGTCACCTCCCGTATAGTCAACAACGCTTCGGTCCTCAAGCGCGCTAAGTCCGTATTTAAGCGCGAGCGAAAGAACCTTGTATTCCTCGGAATCGGGGGTATGCTTTTGCATTTCCTCCCTTACCTTTCGGCAGAAAATGCCTTTCAGCGTATTATTCTTCTCAAGCTCGCCGAAGTCGGGAACGAGAGAGGTTTTGTCGATTATTTCGATGAAATAAGGGAATTCGCAGCCCTTTCCGATCTCGTTTTGCAAAATCACAAACGCGTTTTTCACTTCGCCCGTAAGCGTCAGGCGAAGTGCTGTATCCTCGGTGAAGGGTTTGATTGCGGTTCGGATAATTTCGAGCGCCTCGTGCTTCTCGGTTGCCGATGAAATATCAACATCGATCATTTCGTACCGCGATTTCGAGAAGCGATAGCTTTTCATATCGACGTTACCCTGCTCAATCGTACCGAACATCGCGCCTTTGTAGCCGAGCTCGTCAAATCCCCTGCCCTCGATACATCCGGGGTAGGCATAAAAAACGCCGTTTTCCGAGAGGAGTCCCGATGCCTTGTGGATATGCCCAAGCGCGATATAGTCAAACCCCGACTCGGCGATTTCGGTCTTGGTTATCGGACCGCTTACAGAGGACGGAGACGAGGTATCGCCGTGGCAAACGAGAATATTTATTCTTTCCTTATCAAGTCCGCTCCAGCCGGCAACGGGGCTCGAGAGGTGGTTTTTTGAAGTAAAGCCGAACCCATAAACGTCAACGCCGAGGTCGTCGAGGCGAACACACTCGCGCTCGCTTCCGAAAACATGAACGTTTTTCGGGAACTCGGTCGTCTCATAGGGCGAGCCCGCACCAAGGGGATCGTGGTTACCGGGAGAAATGAAGATCCGCATCTCGGGAGATTTTGCGAACTCGCGTACAAGCATCTCACGCGTATCGCGCGTTACGTAGTCGCCGTCGAAAAGGTCACCGCTGATTAAAAACAGATCGACCTTACTTTCGCGCGCGAACATAAGCGCCGAAGTAAACGCGGCGCGCAATTCTATACGGCGTTTTTCCGCCTCGCGCGGAGAATAAAGCGAGAACGGCGAATCAAGATGCACGTCCGCGCAATGAAAAACTTTTATCATCATAATCTCCTTTTAAAACCAATCAAATACAAACAAACGCGCTCATCGTTCCGCGGTTAACGCCGTTCCGACGGTGGGAAAAGAAGTCCGATTCGTTACATTTCGTGCAGATATCGGCACAGGAAATGTTCTCTCGGCTTATCCCAAAATCGACAAGCATCGTAGCATTTGCGAGCGTTAAATCAAGCATAAATCTATCGCCGTTCGGTTTGAAAAACGAGGAATATTTTTCGTCAATCGCAACGAATTCCTCGTAAACCTCGATTCCGACCTCGTAACAGCAGTCTCCGATGCAGGGTCCGATCGCGGCGAGGATATTCTCACGCTTCGCGCCCTTTTCTTCCATCATGTTTATCGCGTTTTCGGCGATCTTTCCGACAGTTCCGCGCCAGCCCGCGTGAACCGCGCCGCAAACCTGCGATTCCGTATCAAAAAGAAGAATCGGAACGCAGTCGGCGGTTCTCACGGAAAGAAGAAGGTCTTTTTTGTCGGTAACCAGTCCGTCAACGCCAACTTCGAAGTTCGGGAACGTTATTCCGCGTCCTCTCTCGCTCTCGTCGGCATAGACGACGGTCGAGGTATGTGTCTGGAACGTACGGCAGACGTCCTCTTTCGAAAGTCCGAAAACTTTCGCCGCGATATCATAATTCTTCATCAGATTTTCTTCGGTATCCTTCATTTCACCTGCGCCGAGCGCAAAGTTGAGAGAGTCAAACGGGGCTTCGCTCACACCGCCCTTGCGCGTGAAAAACGCATGGCGTATTCCGTGAGCATCAAAAAGACGGCTCTTATAATAAGGTGTTTTATTTTCGACGTAAATAAAATCGTTACGCAAGGTATACCTCCAAAATATTGTTTATGATGCACAATTAAATGCGTTTTATTTTATATAATTATCACAAATAACAATTGACAACGGCGATTAATATGAATATACTACAAGCGAGAACAAAAAAGAAAGGAGTTGAAAAATATGGGCGCTACAGAGCTTCACAAAATCGACTTTCAGAAGTTCATTGCGGCTATCGATCAGTGCAAGGGCAACGTCTGGCTCGTTACCGACGAGGGCGACCGGCTCAACCTCAAAAGCCGATTCTGCCAGCTTCTCGGTCTCGCAAAGATCGTTGAGGGCGGTATGGTAAACGAAGCAAAGATAATCTGCGACGATCCCGAAGACGACAGTCTTCTTTTCCGCTTTAACCTCTACGGCAACAAGGTCCTCGAAGAAAACGAAAAGGGTTGACGTTTCTTTCCCACCAAGGCAAGAGCGTCGCCTTTTTTTATGCTCGCGGTTTAGGTTGGACTTATTTGTCACGTTCTCAACCGCGGAATGAGGTTATGATTAAAATATTTTTGGTTCTCGACCGCGAAATTTCATCAATTAATTATAATATTATATCAAATATAAATTCAAAAGTAAACAAAAAGGAGAGCGAAATTGCTCTCCTTTTTCTCTCAAATTGTGCTTTCATGGCGCTCGACGACAAGGTCAGGGCGGTATTTTTGCAGGCACTCATAAAGCTTTTGTTTTTCTGTTCCCGTAAACACCCACGCAACAAAGCTGTTCCGCGCGTTCGGGAAAATACGCCTGCCCTTGCGGTCGCGCGTCGTCACGATATGATCCTCTTTTATTTCGGGTCTGACGTGACGGGACTGCGTAAAAACGAGGATTATGCTTCTATCCGCCGCGTGGTGCGAGCGATGATAGCGGTTTGATGTCGAGAAAGATCTTCCAAAATGGTCGATTGCCTCGAAATAATGCTCTGCTCTCTCAATGCTTTCCCAAGCACAAAACTCAATCTTTCCGAACAGGTCGTAAAAGGTGAAACCCTTTTCATCAAAATAGACCGAATCTATTCTGAAAAGACCTCGTCTGTATGAAAAAATCGACATAAAGCAAATAACAAAAAGCATTTGCACAGCAACGATCGGTTTTGGGAAAAGATTGTAGAACAGACTGTTCATCCCTGCAAACATCCCGAAAGCTAGTAACAGCATAAATACAAGCGACAATATGTTTTTTATCTGCGGATTTAATTTCACGGGCAACACCTCTTTCCTCTTTGATAACACAAAGCGGTCGGAAAGTCAACAACGTAATTTTTTAAAATCAAAAACAAGTATTGCTGTGATATCCGCTTTATGTTATAATAAAAATACGTTTTAGTCCAAAGAGGTACATTATGCAAGATAATTACGTAGGAGATATTGGAGATTACGGAAAGTACGGATTGCTTCGGACAATTTGTTCGCAAGGTATATCCCTGTCTGTGAATTGGTATAAATCCACTCCAAAAAAAGAAAGCAAGCAAAATGACGGTAAACACATCGAATATTTATCTCTGCCTCATTTTTACAAATCTTACGATCCGGATTTATTTGATTCTTTATATAATATCGTTTGCATCGAAAAAGACCGACATATCGAAAGAATTGAGAAAGAAAATCTTTTCTCAGCATGTTTTTTCTCCGAAGAAATCCCCATAACAAGGACTGCTTGGCATCAAGATGCGCTCGAGAAAACTGCAAATACAAGCTCCGTTTTTCTTGATCCCGACAACGGACTAGAAACATTAAATATGTTTCAGAAAGGGACCGCCTCTGAGAAGCATGTAAAGTGGGCAGAATTAAAATCGTATTACGAAAGAGGGCAAAACGTAATTTTATATCAACATCGCCCGAAAATGACAAAAAAAGAAAAATGCATCGCGGATGTTATGGACTTCGAACGCAACTTTTTGAAATCCGATCAAGTTATGTTGCTTGAGTTTCCGAAATACACAAATCGCTTTTATTTCTTCTTCATACACAAGGAATTTCAAGCCGACTTCGAAAATATTTGCGATACAATGATTCAAAACTGGAGCAAAAACGATTTTTGCAGAAGAATCATTCCGGTATAAAGGTTGATCATGTTTAAACTTCTGAATTTTTTATTTGACACTTTTCCTGCACTGCTCGCGTGGGCATATCTTTTTGTTGCTATATTTATTGTTTTATCATACATACTGCAAATCAGAAAAAACGCTAGTTTTTCGTTTTCTAATTGGGCGTTTTTGATTTTCAATTGTGTATATATTCTATTTTTCTGCGTTACTCGGTTATTTTTCGTCGAGATTTGGGATCTCGTTTTTTCAACTCTCGGTTTAATTGCTGTTTTCGTTTCTTTTTGTTGGACGCGATACGAAGACAAATGCAACGGACGAAGATGGTGGGATTGGTAAATGTTATTAAAATCAAAAAGCACAGAACTCAAAAACGAGTTCCGTGCTTTTTTGTTTCAATGTTTAATTATTCAGCGGTTTCTTCCGCAGGTGCTTCAACAGCTTCTACTTCAGGCTCGAGGAGAGCGCGGATAGAGAGACTGAGACGTCTTCTTTCGAAGTCTGCAGCGGTGATCTTAACGGTTACCTTATCGCCGACCTTGAGCACACTTGCAGGGTTTGCAACGGGCTTATCGGAGATCTGGCTGATGTGGATGAGTCCGTCGAAATCCTTGAAAATTTCAGCGAATGCGCCGAAGGGCATGATCGAAACGATCGTTGCGTCAACAACGTCACCGATGTTGTAGTTCTTCGCGAAGATGTTCCAGGGATCGTTTTCTTCGGTCTTGTAGCCGAGAGAAATTCTCTTCTTTTCTTTGTCAACAGACTTGATGTAAACGTTGACAACGTCGCCCTCGTTGAAGATTTCAGCGGGGTTCTTGAGCTTGCCCCAAGACATTTCGGAAATGTGAAGCATACCGTCAACAGGACCGAGGCTGATGAACGCGCCGTAGCTCATGAGAGCGCGAACCTTACCTTCGAACTTATCGCCTTCCTGAACGTTAGCGAAAAATTCTTCTTCTGCTGCCTTGCGGCTGATCTTGTTGGATGCTTTGATAGAGCCGACAGCTCTCTTTCTCTGCTCGTTGATGTCGATGATCTTGAATTCGACCTTCTGACCTCTGAGAGTTTCGAGCTCTTCACCCTTGGGAACGCCGGTCTGGGACGCGGGGATGAAGACCTTGTTGGGACCGTAGAGAGCGATAACGCCTGCATAGCCCTTTTCGTTCTTGATGATTTCTTTGATCGTACCGGAAACGAGCTCGCCCGATTCAGCAGCCGCCTTGATTGCTTCCCAATACTTGTGCTGATCGATCTTCTTCTTCGAAAGAAGAACGGTTCCGTCGGAATCGCTGAATTTGCCGCAGATTACTTCGATTTCGTCGCCTACTTTGAAGAGATCGTTAAGATTAACGCCGCTTTCTGCGGTAACTTCGTCGTAGGGAAGAATACCCGTATGCTTCGTACCGAGGTCAACTTTGACTTCGGTAGGATTGACTGCGGAAACGATTCCCGTTACCCTTTCACCTGTATTTAATGTCTTGAAAGACTGTTCGAGCATCTCGGCAAAGCTGAGTTCCTCTCTTGCGATGTCTGCCATCTTGTTATATACCTCCTGTATTATCCCGCTCGGTGTCGATGCACCGGCGGCTATTGCAATTTTATTTGCGGAACGGATAAGCTCCGCGTGACCGTCAAGCTCGGAAGCGGATTCGATCATAATCGAATTCCTGCACACCGATCCTGCAATCGAAAAAAGTTTTGCGGTGTTCGAGCTGTTACGCCCGCCCACGATGACCGAAAGGTCGGATATGCTCGCAAGCTCGAGCATTTTTTTCTGGCGGTTTTCGGTTACGCTGCAAATAGTTTCATAGATGCGAACGTTTTTATAGAGCTCGCTGATACGTTCCTTACACCGTTTCCAGCCCTCGCCCGAATAAGTCGTCTGGACCGCGAGGATACAATCCTCGTCGCTTTCAAAGCCGTCGGAGTGAGCGTTATCGATCGCTTCCCTGTCCGAGAAGACGACTCCCTCGCCCTTCGCCCAGCTCATTATACCCTCGACCTCGGGATGCTTTTCATCACCGATGACGATAATTTTCGTATTTTCGGGTTGCGACGCGACAATCTTATGAATCTTTGAAACGTAAGGACAGGTCGCATCGACGTATTCGATATTTTTTTCCGCAAGGCGTTCGTAAATCTGCTTCGTCGTGCCGTGAGCACGGAGAAAAACGAGCGCGCCCTCGGGAACGGAATCAAGCTCGTCGGGAGTGATGAATACAACGCCCTTTTCACGCAGAGTTTCGTTGAAAAGTCGGTTATGTATAAGCTCGCCGAGGCAATAAATCGTCTTGCCCGAGGTTTCAAGGCGATTCGTTATCATATCGACAGCGCGTTTTACACCGAAGCAAAAACCGCTGTACTCGGAAATCGTGATTTCAGTCATGATTATACTTTCCGAAATCCTCACAGAGTTTTGAGAAAGCATATTTCGCGATCTCGTGAGAGTTCGGACGTTCGTTGATGTTGCTGTATTCCTCAAAGGTTATCGGTTTTCCGACGTAGACCTTGACTTTTGAAAAGAGCTTCGGTTTTTTGTTTCCCTTTCCGTAGCAAATCGTAACGGGAAGCAAGGTCGCCTTTGCCCTCGAAGCCATAAGTCCCATACCCGCAAGCGCAGTCTCGGGATCGGGGTTTTCGCATTCGATGCGCGTTCCCTGAGGATAGATACCGACGCAACCGCCCGACGCAACTACGTCACAGACCTTTCGAAGCGCGGCGATATCCGACTCGCCTCTGTTGATCGCAACGACGTTACATTTGTTGAAAAGCCATTTCATAAACCGGGATTTCTGAAGATCGCTCTTCGCCATGAAATGAAGCGGTCTTTTCACGGCAGGTGCCGTAAAAAAGGGATCGACGAGCGAGGAATGGTTCGAAAAAACGATAACTCCGCCCTCGGTGGGCTCATTTTCAAGTCCGTAAAACTCGGCGCGGTAGCCGATTTTTGCAACAAAGTACGCAAATCCGCGTACAACCTGATATAGCGTCATATCTTAATAACCTTATCGATAATTTCAACTGCGTGAGCGACGGTTTCCTCGATATTCAAGCCCGAGTTGTCGAACATGATCGCATCCTCCGCGGGAACTGCGGGAGCGATATCACGTCCGCTGTCGTTCGCGTCGCGCCATTTCATATCGGCAAGAACCTCTTCATAAGTTGCACTGTCTCCGCGTTCCTGAAGCTCGGCAAAACGACGTTTCGCCCTCGCTTCGATCGAGGCGGTCACGAAAATCTTGACCTGTGCATCGGGAAGAATGACCGTTCCGATATCTCTGCCGTCCATGATGACGTTGTTTTTACGTGCGATGTCGCGCTGGGTCTCGAGAAGAAACGCGCGGACCTCGGGTATTTTCGAAACGTCTGACGCATATTTCGAGCAAAGAGGTGTACGAATCTCGTTGCCGATACGTTTTCCGCCGAGGTAAACGACTCCGCCTCCGTTTTCGAGCTTCATCTCTATATTAATTAAAGGAAGGCATGCCACAATAGCATCCCTATCGTCGGAAGCAATACCGCGTTCCGCGACGAAAAGACCGATCGTGCGGTAGAGTGCGCCCGTATCGATATAGACGAAACCGTAATGTTTTGCGAGATTTTTCGCAAGCGTGCTTTTTCCCGAGCCGGAGGGCCCGTCCAACGCTATTTTGAATGTATTATTCATAAATATCACCAATTTAGGATTATATCCTATTCGCCGAATTTTTTCAAGTGCCTTTTCGAAATTTTCTCTACTTTTTACAAATTATTCGTATTTATTTATGGCATAAAGACGATTTTGGTTCTTCGCTATTGACTTTTCAAAATACGAGAGGTATAGTTAATATAGATAATTTTGTGTGACGAACTGACTTTTTTTCGTTTTTTTGCCGAAAACTTAAGTTGACCTTAAGTTTATCGGCTTATAATTTAACGAAGAAAAGTTATTTCAAAGGAGAAGCATAATGAAACGCTTTATTTCACTTTCACTCGTCTTTGCGATGTGCCTCGCGCTCATCTCAATTTCAGCAGTTTCGGCTTTCGCCGATACGACGAAGATCAACATCAGCAGAGTTAACCAATACAACGAGGATGAATCTGAAATCGTCGCTTGGGCTTCTAACAGCGCAACCGCCACGATTCAGACGCTCTATGGTGACTCTCAAGGTGTCACGTTCAATTATTTCTATTTTATTCTTTTGCAGTACAATTCCGCGAACGGTTCATATACCGTCATCAATACGAGTGGCTTTGACGCATACGGAAACAGCACCCGCCCCGACGAGTCCTACACTGAATGGACGCTCGGAAACAACAGAGTTGCTATTATGGCAAAAACAAGGGCTGCCGATCAGGACGGTCTTAATCTTTTGAAGTCGATGTCCTACGGCGACACGCTCTACCTCAACACGACCGTCGCTTCTCTTGCAAACACCTACGGCGCAGTTAGTGACATCTACTTCTCTACCGAGCCCATCACTAATCAGCCCGACATCGGCGGCGGCTCCGACGACTCTTCTGATCCGTCCGAGGGCGAGAACGTGCTCGACCTTTCTATCACGGCTCCCGAATATTACGAACTCGGCGAAGAATTCACCGTTAACGTATACGTCAACAACATTACCGCAGAAAACGGTATTTCTCTTCTCAAGTTTGATCTCGATTACGATAAAGATAAGCTTGAGCTCGTAACCGAAAGCAACGAAGAAAATTACGGCGAGCTTCTTTGTGTTTCCGCTCTCCCGAATGTGACCTGGGAAAACCTCAGCTACGCTCAAAACGGAAGCGTTGCCGTTCAGCTTCTTACTCCTGAAACCGACTCTGCTAATTTTGCAAAGAACGACGAAGAAATCGCGTTCGAATTCAAATTCAAGGCGAAAGAAACCGCTTCGGGCGATTCGGTTATCTCGGCAAACAACGTAGTGGCGGCACAGAACACTGCTGACGACGTAATCAGATTCGTCGGCAACGGCAACAACGTTACCGTTGTGCAATCCCCCTACGTTCTCGACGTTTTGCTCAATGCTCCCGAAAGCTGCACCGTCGGCAAAGAATTCTCCGTTTCCGCTTCGGTTTGCAACATCGCCACGGAAAACGGCATTTCGTTGATTAAATTCGCGATTGATTATGACGAAACAAAATTCGAGCTTACCAACGAGATCGACGAAGAACAATACGGCAAATTGATTTTCGAATCAAACATCCCGAACGTGACATGGGAAAACCTCAGCTACGTAAAAGACGGCGTTGTTTATATCCAGCTTCTCACTCCGGAGATTGACCCCTCCAACTTCGCAACCAACGACGGCGGCATCGATGTTGTACTCACATTCAAGGCGCTTGAAGGCGCGACGGGCGTTGCAAGCTTCAGTGTCTCCGACGATAGCGTTGTTGCAGGCGTCAACACCGAAGACGACGCAACGGTCGTTTTAGGACGCGGCAGTTCGGCTTCGATCACCGTAAACTCATATGAATACACCCGCGGTGACATCGACAACGACGGTGAAATCACCACAGCTGACTACATCTTAGTTAAGCGTACTTATATGAGCACTTATACACCCAACGAAATCGAATTCCTCGCGGCAGACGTTGACGAAGACGGCGTAATCACCACGGCTGACTACATTTTAGTGAAGCGTGCATTTATGGGCACTTATGAAATCGTCTAAATTGTTATAGTAAATCAACTATATAAACTTCAAACAAAGAAAGGAAAACATCATGCAAACACTCAAGAGAATCACAGCATTCACTCTCGCTATGATCCTCGCGCTCACCTCCTGCCTTATAACCGTTTTGGCAGTTGAAGACGCTCCGATCGATACCGACAAGCTTTCCGACCTCGTCGGCGTTGCAAACGCTGACAGTGCATTCGACGTTGTAATCGAAACGCCCTGCTACGTTGTCGGCGAAGAACTCGTCGTAACCGTTTCTGTTAGAAATATTACCGCAGAAAACGGTATTTCTCGTGTGGAATTCGATTTCTACTACGACAACACCGTTCTTACTCTCGCAAACACCCTCGACAAATACAACTATTACACCGTTAACTGTGTTACTAACGTTCCTCACGCAGACGTTTGGGAAAACTTAAACAAAACCGAATACGCTGACGTTAACGGTGTCAAAGCTCCCACAAACTCCGGCTTGATCGAAATTTCGACTTTTACCGTTTCTACGGAAACTGAAATTTTTGCAAAAGAAGACAATTCGATTCAGTTCGAATTCCGTTTTACCGTTAACGAAGATGCAGAAGGCGAAATCGGTTTCTATGTTCCTACCGAATCTGTTTTCGGTTCCGCAAACATTGACGTTACCGATACTTCCGAGGATGCCTTCATCAACTACAATGGCAACGGTGCTTCCGCTATCGCAAACGATGGTCACACCTTCACCAACTACGTTTCCAACAGCGACGCTACCTGCGAAGCAAACGGAACCGAAACCGCAAAGTGCGATAACTGCGACGCAACCAATACTCGCGAAGATGATGAATCCTCACTCGGTCACAGCTTCACCAACTACGTTTCCAACAACGATGCTACCTGCGAAGCAGACGGCACAAAGACTGCTGAATGTGACAACGGTTGCGGCGAAACCGATACCGTAACCCACGAAGATTCGATGCTCGACCACTCCTTCACCAACTACGTTTCCAACGGCGACGCTACCTGCGAAGCAAACGGAACCGAAACCGCAAAGTGCGATAACTGTGACGCTACCGATACTCGCGAAGACGCTGATTCGAAACTCGGTCACATCTACACCAAGTACGTTTCCAACGGCGACGCAACCTGCGAAGCTGACGGCACAAAGACCGCAGAATGCGACAACGGTTGCGGCGAAACCGAAACCGTTGCTGACGTTGATTCGAAACTCGGTCACAGCTTCACCAACTACGTTTCCAACAACGACGCTACCTACACCAAAGACGGTACTGAAACTGCAAAGTGTGACCGTTGCGACGAAACCAATACCAGAACCGAAGAAGGTTCGAAGCTCCAATATAAGCTCGGCGACGTTGACTTTGACGGCAAAATCACTACCGCGGACTACATCATGATCAAACGTAACTTCATGGGCACTCTTCCCTTCGACGAAGGCGAGTTCCTTGCAGGTGACATTGATAAAGATAATGTGATTACTACCTCTGACTACATTTTAGTAAAGCGTGCATTTATGGGCACTTATGTAATCGAAGGCTGGGAAGAAAACTAATAATATAAAAAATGCTGTCGCGTTTGCGACAGCATTTTTTGTTTTGGCACATTGCGTTCTGCGGAGAATTCCGAGGGCGTGTAACATCACACACAAAAAGCCGTACGCTTTGACGTACGGCTTTTGCTTATTTCTTAACATTAAAGAATCGAGTTCTGTATTTTTTCAAAAAGCCCTGAAGTTGCGTTTTGTGGCTGCAGAGTTTTTCTTCGCAACGGGAGCAATCGAGGCATTTGTTTGTGTTCGTCGAGAACCACTCGGGGTGGAGTTTGTAGGTTATCTCCCAGCGGAGAAGCAAGAGGAGCGAGAACCCGAGAAGCGTATAGGTATAAAGCGACGGGATGAAAACGAGGGGCGTGAACATCATCGCAAAATCCCAGTTATAGATCCTGCAGGTCGCACAGCAACGGTTTTTCATAAACCACGTCTGGAACGGGCAGAAAAAGAGAATGCAAATTATATCACAGACCGAATAGGCAATAGCGATAAGCACCAAGATGCCCTCGTCGATTATATCGACGAAATAGAGCAGACCTATCAACGCGTTGAGCGCGAGCCAAACGGAGGCGACGAGCGCGGTACGCTTCCATGACTGGTTCTTCGGCTCGATATTTTCCCCAATCGGTTCATAGTTCCGTGCAAACTGCTTCTGGCATCCCATACTTTCGAGCCTTGAGGGGAAGAAGCGGAGAAGCATCTCGACGACGAAGAACACCCAAACGCCGATCGGCAACGGAGCGAAGTCGGTGAGAAGATCTGACTTGCCGAGGATATAATACACCAGCGCACCCAAGAACAGGAGCGAGCGAATGACGAGTTTTATGTAATGTAAAATTGAAATCTTTGATAATTTCACTCGCGGTTTTTTCATAAACGGTTTTTAGTGAGAATTCCTTTTCTTTTCTTCGGAGATAAGTATAGCACAATTATTCACGAATTTCAACAAAAAGGGCTATGCAAAATTGCACAGCCCGATTTTTTTAGTTTTATGCGATTTCGAGGCAGAGCTTTATCATATCGTTAAAGCCCATCTGACGTTCTTCGGTCGAGAGCTCCTCTTTCGTGAACATATGGTTGCTCACGGTGCAGACACAGAGCGCCTTTTTGCCTGCTTTTGCGGCGATCATATAGAGTGCCGCCGCTTCCATCTCGACGCCGAGCACGCCCATTTCCTTCCACTGCGCGCTGACTTCCTCAGGCGCATAGAAAACGTCGGTTGAATAGATATTTCCGACTCTTGCGTTAAGTCCGAGCTCGGTCGCTTTTGCATCAGCCGCTTTGAGAAGATCAAAGTCGGCGATCGGAGCGAAAGTTCCGGGGAGCTTGTACTGCCAAGCGAAGTTGCTGTCATGGCACGCGCCTTGCGCGATGATGATATCGCGTACGTTCACGCCGTCACCGAAACCGCCCGCACTGCCTGCGCGGATGATGCGTTCAACGCCGTAATGGTTATAAAGCTCATAGGTATAAATCCCTATCGATGCCATACCCATACCGTGTCCCATAACGGAAACACGTTTTCCTTTGTAATAACCGGTATAACCGAGCATACCGCGGACGTTGTTGAAGCAAGCGGCATCGTCAAGATAGGTCTCGGCGATATATTTTACTCGGAGCGGATCGCCGCACATGACGACCGAGGGCGCGATATCGCCTATTTTTGCCGAGTTGTGAGGGGTGGACATAGTGAAAACCTCCTTTTTCAATTTCGCGGTTTGGGTTATACGACTTTTCTGCCCGACACCGCGAGACGAATATGATTGATTTTTTATTTTTTCATTGACAACCCTTCAGTCAAAACCTTCGGTTTTGCCAGCTCCCCGCGGGGTCCCCGAAAACGCTTGCGTTTTTGGGGTATACTTCACAGGGAAGCCATCAAGAGCGCCATTTCAAAAGCAAACATGATTCAAAAAATAAAATGAAATTCTCCATAAAAATCGGCGACATGCGCGTCGATTTTTATACCTATGATGTCCGCATGCGGTGAGCATGGCGAGAGCGAACGGACATCCAAAAAACATTAAAAATCGCAGATTTTTAATGGGGAGCGAAGCGACTTCGGGGTCCCCGCAAAAATTGTTTTGCGGGGTATTGTCAATGTTGCCACGCACTCAGGTAGTTCTTCTGATTCTCTGTAAGAGTGTCTATCTTACAGCCCCAGAACGCGAGCTTTCTTCTTGCAACCTCCTCGTCAACCTCACGCGGTACGCGGAGAAGCTTTTCGGTCAGGTTACCTTTGTTCGTAACGAGGTGGAGAGCGGAGAGTGCCTGAATCGCGAACGACATATCCATAATCTCCGCAGGGTGTCCGTCGCCCGCGCAGATATTTACGAGGCGTCCCTCGGCGATAACGTAGACCGTGTTGCCGTTTTCGAGCTTATAGCCGATGATATTATTACGTGCCTCAAAGGTCTCGGTTGCGGATTCGCGAAGCGCCTTCATATCGACCTCGACGTCGAAATGACCCGCGTTCGTGAGAATCGCGCCGTCCTTGAGCAACGGAAAATGCTTTTTCGTAATGATTTCGCAATTGCCCGTAACGGTGCAGAAGAAATCGCCGATTTTTGCCGCTTCTTCCATCGGCATAACCGCAAAGCCGTCCATAACCGCTTCCATAGCGCGAATCGGGTCAACTTCGGTAACGATAACCGACGCGCCCAAACCCTTTGCGCGCATAGCAACGCCCTTGCCGCACCAGCCGTAACCTGCCACAACAACTTCCTTGCCTGCAACGATAAGGTTTGTGTTGCGATTGATGGCATCGAATACAGACTGACCGGTACCGTAGCGGTTATCGAAAAGATGCTTGCAGTCTGCCTCGTTGACCATGACCATGGGGAACTTCAGAGTTCCGGCCTTTGCCATTGCCTTGAGACGGTGGATGCCGGTGGTGGTCTCTTCGCAGCCGCCGATAACATCGGGGATGAG
>JAZRRU010000012.1:0-25164 GCA_045651025.1 Eubacteriales bacterium | reverse complement strand
AGCGAGGCTCTTGCCGAGCTGTTCAGCACGAGCGAGCCGCAGGCACCCTGGAACGAAAGCGCACCGACGAAACAGAAGAGAATCACGGACAGAGTTCCGAACACCGCACCAAACCCCTCAAAGAAGTTCGAATAAGTGGATTCAAGCGGAAGACCGAGAAGCGTATCGCACGAGGTGTTTGCACCCGCGACCGCAAGAGACGAGCTTGAAAATCCCGAAAAGACGGTGAGTATCGGCGGGAGAGTGATGACCGCCGAAAGGATAGCGCCTCCGAAAGCTTTGAACGAGAAAGCAATGAACACGAAAATCGAGCAGAGGACCAAAACGCCGAACACATAGCTGTCTGCCACAAGAGCGCATACCAACGCGAGCGCGCAGGCGGTCAATCCGAATCGCTTCGACGCAAGTCCGAAGCAGGACGTCAACGCGATCGGCACCGTTACGGATGCCAGCATAACGAGCATATCTGCCTCGAGAACGTTCGAGGTAAGTGCAAGAACGGCGCTGCGAAGCGGGTCGTTATCGATGAGAAAGGCATATTCGCCTAATATATACAACGCCATGCCAATGCTTCCGCCCGCGCAAAGCGCGTTGAAGGAATGGATGACGAGTTTTTCCGAACATATAAGGTTTTTTGCGAGGAAATAAATCACCGCAAAAATGATGATTCGTTCTTCACCCTCGGAAAAAGTTCCCGAGGAGAACGCTCCGCCGATGAGCATGATCACAATTGCAAGGAGCATCACTGCGTCAGCCGTACCGAAGCGGAAATTTCTTTTTAATCTGATACACTTGATAAGATAAGAAGAAAAGGTCAAAACGACGAGAGACGAGGTGTAACCCGTCGGAAGAAAGGTAAATGACAGAACCGTCAAAAGGAGGCCGAACTCGGGAATGCACAAAATCGTTGCAAAAACGATCAGCAGGAAAACCGACAACAGCACGCTTGACGGTGAATAAAACACAGTCAGAACACCGAGCATCGATCCGAGAAGAAAGCTCGCGCCGACAGCCGTTCCCGACGGTTTTGAGGGATAGCGCGTAAACACCGAGTCGTTCACGCCGAGACATTCGGAAAGCAAAACACCGACCGAACGGCTCGCACCGAGCGACGAGATAACGCTCTTTTCGCCGAAGACGGCAAGAACGATACCCGTCAAAAACGACACCAGCGACACGAAAAAGTCGTTTATGCTTCCGTTACCGAAAATCGACGGAACGTAGCGCTTTAAGAGAAAGACCGCCGTGGAATAGACGGCAAAAGTAATCAAAAGCACTCCTATCGAGCGAAGCGACGTTTTCAGCATCGAGACGCGGAGCGAGGAAAGTGCTTTCATCAAAGAATTGCGCGACAAGAACGATGCGATCGAATTTCTTATCGGCTTTGTGATATTTTTTCTGATACCGTGCTTCTCGTTCAACGGCTCGGATACGCTCTCGTGCACGAAGCTATCAACGCGCTCAACCGAAGTAAAAAGCGAAGCCACGGGACCCGTTTCGAAAAAACGAACAATACGCGAGGAAAGAGAACTTGTGGACGACAAAACAAAGCTCTCTCTTACGAGACGCTTCATTTTTGCCGTTTTATGAGTTTTTTTCCTCGCTTTGTTCATAATTAATCTCCATAAGATCAGGGCGTTTCTTTTCGGTTCTGAGACGGCTCTGCTCCTCTTTCCAGAGGCGTTGCTTCTTGTGGTCGCCGTTTATGAGCACCTCGGGAACCTCAAGCCCCTCAAAAACGCGGGGGCGCGTATACTGCGCATGCTCGAGCAAGCCGTTCTGCAAGCTCTCCTCGGAATAGCACTCCGAAGAAGGCAAAACTCCGTCAACGAGTCGCGAGACCGAGTCAACGACGATAGCCGCAGGCAACTCACCGCCCGTGAGGACGTAGTTACCGACAGAAAGCTCCTCGTCGACCTCAAGCTCGATAATACGCTCGTCGATGCCCTCGTAGTGACCGCAAAGAAGGATGAGGTTATCGTAATTTTTGAGTTCCTCGGCTTTTTTCTGGTTGAAAAGCGAGCCCTGCGGTGACATATATATCACCCTCGTCGTACCCTTCACGCGCGATTTCACGTCACGAATACAGTCGACGACGGGCTGGCACATCATGACCATACCGTAGCCGCCTCCGTAAGGCGCATCGTCAACACGGCGATGCTTGTCCTTCGTGTAGTCGCGGATATCGGTACACTTCACCGAGATGACGCCCTTTTGCACTGCTCTGCCGATTATACTCGACGAAAAGATGGGCTCGAGAGAATTGGGAAAAAGCGTAAGTACTTCGAAGTTCAATTTCTTCACCTACGCTTCCAAACCGTCGATAAGACGGATATATATACCCGATTGGGGATTTGCCGAAACGATGAATTCCTTCACCGCCGGTATGATATATTCTTTTTCGCCGCTGACATAATAGATGTCAGAAGCTCTTCCCTCCTCGATACGCTTTAACGTACCGATCGGGGCTCCGGTCGACTCATCAAAAACTGTGCATCCGATGAGATCATCGTTGTAATACACACCCTCGGGCAACCGGATGTCCTCTCTGTCAAAATAAACCGTCCTGCCGGTGAGGGAGGAAACGGAGTTCCTGTCCTCATAGCCGACGAAAATAACGGTTGAAACCGTTTCTCGGAACGCTTTTACCTCCAAAGGACGTTTGCCTGCGGGGTCAAGATAAAGATACTTTACGCCAGAGAGGAAGTCGATGCTGTCGCACCAACATTCAAAGCGTATTTCTCCCTTTATACCGCGAGGAGAGTTGAGGCGTCCCGCTTCAAGAAAGCGTCTCATCAGATAATATCAACGATGACACGTTTGTTCTCTTTTGCGGCAGCCGCGCGCATAACGGTACGGATGCTTTTCGCGATCTTGCCTTCTTTTCCGATTACTCTGCCCATATCCTGCTTCGCAACCGAAAGCTCGAGAACAACGGTATCGCCGCTAACCTTTTCGGACACTACGACCGAATCGGGATCCTCGACGATCGCCTTTGTGATATCGAGAAGCATCTGTTTCATTAATCAATTACTCCGCTCTTTTTGAGAAGGTCTCTTACGGTATCGGTGGGCTGTGCGCCGTTGGAGATCCACTTCTTTGCCTTTTCGGAATCAACGTTAACTTCTGCGGGTTCGGTCATGGGGTTGTAGAAGCCGATTTCTTCGATGAATCTGCCGTCACGGGGATAGCGGGAGTCTGCAACTACGATTCTGTAGCAGGGAGCTTTCTTTGCGCCCATTCTTCTGAGTCTGATTTTTACTGCCATTTTGAGTTTCCTCCAAAAAATTAAAAATTTATTTTTTTATTAAAAAGGAAGTCTGAATTTCCCTTTTTTACCTTTTTTGCCCATGAATTGCTTCATGAGTTGCTTCGTCTGCTCGTATTGCTTGAGCAGTCTGTTGATTTCCTCTACGCTTCGACCGCTTCCTGCAGCGATACGGCGTTTTCTCGAGGAGTTGAGCACGTCGGGGTGGTTACGTTCATAGGGGGTCATCGAGAGGATAATCGCCTCGGTATGCGCAAGCGCCTTTTCGTCGAGCTGAACGTTATTCAACGCGCCGGGCTTTATGCCGGGCATCATCGACAGGAGCGAGTCCATCGAGCCCATATCTTTTATTGTCGCAAGCTGTTCAAGATAATCGGCAAGCGTGAAGCTCTGCTCACGGAACTTGCGTTCCATCTCGAGCGCCTTTTTCTCGTCGATCTGTGCTTCCGCCTTTTCGATAAGCGTGAGCACGTCACCCATTCCGAGGATTCTCGACGCCATACGGTCGGGGTGGAACGGCTCGAGGCAATCAAGCTTTTCGCCCGTACCGATGAATTTGATCGGCTTGCCCGTGATATACTTGACCGAAAGTGCCGCACCGCCTCTTGTATCGCCGTCCATTTTCGTAAGTATAACGCCGGTTATATCAAGAAGGTCGTTGAAGTTTTTCGCAACGTTGACGGCGTCCTGACCCGTCATAGCATCTACAACGAGCAATATCTCGGTCGGGTTCGTGGCTTCTTTTACACGCTTGAGCTCCGCCATAAGCTCTTCATCAACGTGAAGACGGCCCGCGGTATCGATGATTACCGTATCGAAGCCATACTTGATAGCGTGTTTTATCGCCTCTTTTGAGGTTTCGGCAGGGTCGTTCGTACCGCGTTCAAAAACCTGCGCGCCAACCTTTTCGCCGACGACCTGAAGCTGAGTTATCGCAGCAGGTCTGTATATATCACACGCGACGAGCAACGGGTTTCTTCCCTGCTTTTTGAACATCCCTGCGAGCTTTGCGCAGTGAGTCGTCTTACCCGAGCCCTGAAGACCGCACATAAGAATGACCGTCGGGGGCTTCGGGGAGATATTTAATTTCTGGTTCGTGCCGCCCATGAGGGTGACAAGCTCTTCGTTTACTATTTTAACGATATGCTGAGCGGGGAGAAGACTTTCGAGAACCTCGTCGCCCACAGCACGCTCGGACACACGCGAGATGAATTCCTTAACGACTTTGAAGTTTACATCGGCTTCGAGAAGAGCAAGCTTGATCTCTCGCATACCTGCTTTTACGTCAGCTTCGGTAAGCTTGCCTTTGTTGCGAAACTTCGAAAAGGCGTTTGACATCTTTTCAACAAGACTTTGGAACATTACAGCTCTCCTATTATTGTTTCCGCAAGGCGTTTTATCTCTTCCGAACCGCCGTTCTGCTTGATCTCATGAGCAAGTTCGGCGATACGGTTGAGCTTTTCGTCAAATCCAAGAGCAGACTCGAGGTTTTTCAGCGTTTCGACTCCGTGCCTGATCGCGTCGCGGACACCCTGACGGGTGATACCGCAGTTCTCGGCGATCTCGGCAAGAGAAAGGTCCTCGTTATAGTAAAGGTCGACGACGTCTCTCTGACGCTCCGACAACGCGTTGCCGTAAATATCGATAAGACGGCAGATATATGCCCTTTCACCGTTCACGGGAACGACCTCCACAAATCTGTTCTTAAAAGCCCGAAGGCCTGTAAAGCATTTTTCTTTACAGGCCGTATTATACACTATAAAAAGTTGCTTGTCAATAGGTGTTTTGCGTTATTTTTGCGAAACATCTTCCGTTTTTTATGAAAAGCTTTGCCGTTTCCCATTTTTCGGGGCTCGTATCGAGAAAAAGCTCGGAAAAAGCGTCCTCAGCAAGGCGAAGAGCCGTTCGCGAAACAGCTCGGGCGCTCTTCGTATCCGACATTTCAAGAACGCGGTCGCAGAAATCCTCGGCAAGCTCGACGGCAATTCCCTTCTCAGACATGAATCTTACGAACTCCGAGACCTTTGACAGCACGATCGATCTCAACTCCGCATCACCGAGGGCGCGGAATGCGATTATCTCATCAACGCGGTCTGCAAGCTCGGGGGAAAGAAGTTTTCCCGCCTCGGCTTTCGCCGAGGTCGAACCCTCGTTTCCGAACCCGATGCCGTTGCCCGCGTTTCCGCCGTTTGCGGTCAGGATTACTATCGTGTTGTTAAACCGTACCTTCAAACCGCTCGAATCGGTAAGCGCGCCCTCGTCGAGAATCTGAAGCAGGAGTGCGCGCACGTCGGGATGCGCCTTTTCTATCTCGTCAAAGAGAACGAGAGAATACGGATTCCTTCTCACGCGCTCTGTCAGCGAGCCGCCGATTCCATAACCGACGTAGCCGGGAGGCGAGCCGATTATTTTTGAGACGCTGTGCGGCTCGGAAAACTCGGACATATCGAGGCGTATGAACGCTTTTTCCGTCTTGAAAACAGATTCGGCAAGCGCTTTTGCACATTCGGTCTTTCCGACGCCCGCGCGCCCGACGAAGAGAAAGGATGCGTTCGGGCGGTTTTCGGTACGAAGTCCCATTTTTGCACGGCGCACCGCTTTTGAAAGCGCAAAAACCGCCTCATCCTGACCTATCACGCGTTTTTTCAGTGACTCCTCGAGGTTTTTGAGTTCCGAATTTCCGTCTTCCTCCGAGCACGATATCGGTATCCCTGTTTTCTGCTCCGCGACGAGCGCGATATCGCGCTCGGTAAGAATCTTCACGCCGTCGCACCCCTTTTTCATTTTCAGGTTCGACGACGCTTCGTCGATGAGGTCGATCGCCTTGTCGGGCAGGCATCGGTCGAAAATATAGCGCGACGATATTTTTACCGCCGAGCCGATCGCTTCGGGCGAGATGATAATTTTGTGATACGCTTCGTATTTTTCTTTCAATCCGAGTAGCATATCAATGCATTCGTCCTCGCTCGGCTCGAGAACGGTTATCGGCTGAAAACGGCGTTCGAGCGCTTTATCACGCTCGATGCTCTCACGGAATTCGCTAACCGTCGTTGCGCCGATGAGCCGTATTTCGCCTCGCGCAAGTGCGGGTTTCAAGATATTCGAGGCGTCTATCGCGCCCTCTGCGCCTCCCGCGCCGACGAGGGTGTGTATCTCGTCGATGAAAAGTATCACGTTGCCCGACTCGCGAACCTCGTCGATTATATTTTTTATCTTTTCTTCAAATTCACCGCGGTATTTCGTGCCTGCAACGACCATAGATAGCTCGAGAGCCATTATGCGCTTGTTCTGCAATTCCTCGGGTACGTCGCCCGAGGCGATACGGAGGGCAAGCGACTCGACGATTGCCGTTTTGCCAACGCCCGCTTCTCCGACAAGGCAGGGGTTGTTTTTCGACCGTCTCAAAAGTATCGATATGAGCCGTTCTTCCTCCTTTTTTCTGCCAATCACGGGATCGATGCTTCCCTTTTTGGCTTTTGCCGTGAGGTCAACTGCGTTCGCATCAAGAAGCGGAGTGGGTTTTTGCTTTTCGTAAACGTATTCCGTTTTTTCCTCCTCGGGTTCGGTCGGTTTTCCGCAATAAAGCTCCTCGAAAATCGCAAAAAGCTCCTCGACGTCAATACCGCTTTCGCGGAGCAAGCGAATCGCAACGCATTCCTCGCGGAGCATAGACATTATGAGATGCTCGATCCCGACGGTTGTCGCTTCCTCCGCGCCCGCGATGAACGAAGCGCGAAGAATTATTCTTCGGCACACGGGGGTCATATCGTCGGACGAAAGCACCGTCTTGCAGCCCATACCGACCAGCCCGACAACACGTTTTTTCGTTATTTCATAGCTTATACCGCGCTCAAGAATCAACTTCACGGGTTTTGCGTCATCTTCTTTCAGCATCCCCAAAAGGAGATGCTCGCTACCTACGTAGCTATGCCCCAATTCTTTTGCGGAAAGCAACGCCGAGGTTATCACCCGTCGCGCGCTCTCGGAAAAACGCTTTGTTATATCACTCACGAAGTTATCTCCTTTCGGAAGACGAGGTATTTTGTTTTTATTCCGAACGGACGGAAGGCACAAAGCCGAGCGTCAACTACAGAATATGTAAAAATTCAAAAAAGGTTAGTCATACCTCTTTATTTTTCGGTTTTAATATGTTATACTTTTTCTATCATAGAAAGAAGGAGGCGGCGGTTTGGAAAATTCGCAGATGAAACGCAAAAGCGTCAGGAAGAAAAAACGCAAGAACTCGGGTGCTCTCTCGCAGTTGGCGGCAGTTCTTATTCTATTCTTGGCAGTTTATCTCGTGTTTAGTCTTTTTGTTGCCGGAATGGTTATTTATTCTTTCTATGACACGACCGAAGCTAACGAAATCTACGGCATAAACATACTTCAAAACAACAAAAAGATTCACAGCTTGAAAGCGGACGAAGCCAACAACGAATACGGACTCTACGTTCCTTTCAATTACCTATCCGAAATCGCTTCTTTCGGGCTCGCGGGCGACGGCGACAACGTTACGCTTTTCCTTATCGGTTCGGAAAACAGGATCGAATGTCAGAAGAACTCCTCGCTTATTATCATTAACGGAAACCCGATACGTATTCAGTCACCGATTCTTTTTGAGGACGGCGAATATCTTATTCCCGTTTCGATGCTCGAAAAATATATAAACGGCATCAACATCGAATATGACAACGAAAATATGATTTGCAAGATCTCTTCCGAGATCGAAAAATCCGATATCGCGCTCAAGCTTCTTCTTCCCGAGGGTATGAAAAACGCATACTTCCCCGAGTCGTACAAATATTACGGCGACGTTCCCGAAACGAGCGATGGCGCTCTTATGCCTTAAAAATGCACACAAAAAAGCAGGTCTTTCGACCTGCTTTTTGATTTAATGTTTTTCAATTATTCGATCGGTTCGGTCACGCCGTAGCCGCCGTCATCGCGCTTGTAGACGACGTTATAAATACCGCTTTCGGAGTTGAGGAACATATAAAAATTATGCTGGAGCAGATTCATCTGCAAAATCGCTTCGTCAACGGTCATTCCGCGCATTTCGAACTTCTTCTTTTTCACGACGTCGAGCTCGTCCTCGGCGTCGGTCAAGGTCTCGTTCTCAAACGCGTTCTTATTTACATAGAGCTTCTTTTCGAGGCGGGTGCGGTTCTTTCTGATCTGGCGTTCGATATTTTCCATCGCGGTGTCGAGAGCGCATTTGTAGTCCTTGTCGGCGACCTCGGAACGGAAAATCGAACCGTTGCGGTAGATGGTGATCTCGATCCTTTCGCCGAGCTTTGTGCTCGAAAGCGCAACCGACACATCGGTATCCTCGGAGAAGAATTTGTCAAACTTTTTAAGCTTCTTCTCGATACGTTCGCGAACGTCGTCGGTGAGGGTGAACTTCTTTGTGATGATTCTGATCTTCATTTCGCCATCTCCTTATATTAACTTTTCGACAATGTTAATTGTCTGTAATTATAATACCATATATGAGCATTATTGTCAAGTATATTTTACCTCGATAAGTTGATTTTGTTTATTATGCCCAACAAGAGCAAAAAAGAAAACCGTCGAACGACGGTTTTTTGTTATCTTCTTTTTTTATCCCTGCGGTTTATCATCGCGAGTTTTTCTTCGCTCGCGGACTTGAAGGACGAGAGCATCGACTCGAAATCGGTCTTCTCGGGACGGCGCTCGAACGAGCTTTTACGTTCGGTTTTCGCGCTTTCTTCTCCGACGAGCGAAAGTGCAATCTTGCCGCCGTTGTCCGAAATGACGGTCGCAGTAACCGTGTCGCCTTTTTTGATGACGCTGTGGATATCCGAAACGAACCCGCGGGAGAGCTTCGAGATATGAATCATACCGTTCGATCCGTCGTCAAGACGTACGAACGCGCCATATTCCGTCACGCCGCTAACGGTTCCTTTTACTGATTCGCCTATTGAATAAGGCATAAATGCACTCCTTTTTGAATGAGGATCAGTTTGCGATATCGTTAACGAAGATCAGCTCGTTCGGCTTGCGGTAGCCATGCTCACGCGCGATACGCTCGATAAATTCGTCGTCAACGGGAGTTTTGATACGAAGCTTGAGCTCATCGACGTTATCCTGAACGCGCTGAACCTGCTGCAAACGAGTGTCACGTTCTTTTCGAAGGTCGTTCATTTCGACCTGAAGATTTATGACCGAAACAAAAAGAAAAATGAAAATAAAAGCAAAAGCCGCTCTTATTACAAGATTAGTTCTCAACTGTTTTTTCGGTTTCATTTTCTGCTTCCTTTCGTTTTTCGTTCAAGAGCGAAAAACATTTTTTCGAACTTTTCACTGCATTTCTGCAGTAAAAATAAGTATATATACGTCGCGAAATCCTCGTAATAACACGAGAGACACGCGTCATCGTCAATTTTAAAAATTCTTCCGCAGCGTCAAGGAATCGGTTCAGGACGAAGATCAAGAATCGACTCACGGTCGCCCGCCAGACGAGAAATCCGACGAGAACAAACGCAAACGCATAGCCCCTTATCTTCCCGTAGGACAGGTTGAAAAAGAGGAGCATCATCGTACAGGCGGATATCACGCAAAAAGCGATATCGTTCAGGAAAAGCAACACTTTTCCCTGCTCGTGACGCAGTCGGCTGACGCGGAAGACGTCATAAACGGCACAGAGAAACGCACCGGCAACGACCGCCCACAGGGTAAGCGCCATGTTGAGCGAATTATCGATACTCATTTACTGACGGCTGAATCTTCCGAAACGTTTTTTTCTCGGCGAATCGTCAAAATAAACGAGAGCCGAAACGGTACCCTCAACGGTGACCTCACCGTTCTCGAGCGAAAGATTTTTCAGCGAAAGCGATTCACCGCTGATGTTCAAAACCGTATCACCCACGGAAAGCGAGACGAGCGTCTCATCAAAGCTGACGACATCATCGACCGCGGTAACGTTGAGGCAGGAGCGGGAATCAAGAAAAATAGTATGTTTTGTGTTCATTGGCGTTCCTCCGTTTTTGCATATTCAAGAATACGCAAAAAAGGAAGATTTTATTCCAAAACCTCGTACATCTCCGACGCCTCGGATTTTCGAGTCGTTTCGTTGATCGCAACAACGCGGAATTTCGTCGCGCGGCTTCCGTAACGGACCTCGATAACGTCACCTATCTTAACGTCATAAGACGGTTTTACGGTTTTTCCGTTCACGGAGACGAGATTTTCACCGCACGCTTCGTTCGCAACCGTACGGCGTTTTATTATACGGGAAACTTTAAGATATTTATCAAGTCGCATATTTCAAAAATGACCAATAAGGCAGGGGTGATCCCCTGCCTTTATCGATAAACGTAATTATTTGTTAACTGCTTCTTTGAGGTCTTTGCCTGCGATGAAAGCGGGAGCTTTGGAAGCGGGGATGGTGATAGCTTCCTTGGTCTTGGGGTTACGGCCGACTCTTTCAGCTCTTTCCTTTACTTTGAAGGAACCGAAGCCAGCGATCTGAACCTTACCGCCGGTAGCGAGTTCGGTTTCGATTGCCTTGAACATTGCGTTAACAGCTGCTTCAGCATCTTTCTTTTTGAGGTTAGCGTTAGTTGCTACAAATTCAACGAGAGTGGATTTGTTCATAACATTAATTTCCTTTCAAATTGTTTGATTGCAAATATTATAACATTTATTTTCCCTTACTGCAAGAGGGTTTTTTCATTTTTTCTTTGATTTAAGCCGATTTTCGGGCATTTTTTAATGATTTTCTTTTGATTTTTGCCAGAAAAGCTCTTTTTCTTCCCTCGAGGTTTCGGTAACGGTCTTTCCCGACTCGTTACAGAGCGCTTCAACGCGTTCAAATCGAGCGAGGAATTTCTCGTTTGCGTTGAAAAGTGCCTCCTCGGCATCAACACCGGCAAGACGGCTCGCGTTCACCACGGACAGCAAAAGGTCGCCGAATTCCTCGGAAATAGCATCGGTATCACCCGAAGCGATCGCCTCGCGCACTTCTTCCGCTTCTTCAAAAACCTTTTCCATCGCTTCGGATGCGTCATCAAAATCAAAACCGAATTTACGCGCTTTTTTTCCAATCTTATCGGCGCGCATGAGCGCGGGGAGCGCGGGTGTTATCGAACGGAGAACCTCCGTGTCGCTTTTTTGGTTTTTCGTTTCGCGCTTTATCTGATCCCAGTTCGTGAGAACGTTCTCGGTTCCGTCAACGGTAACGTCGCCGAAAACGTGAGGATGGCGAACGATGAGCTTTTTGCAAACGTCGGTACAGACCTCGTTTATACCGAAGCCCTCCTCACAGTCGGAAATATCCGCGTGGAACACGACCTGCAGCAACACGTCGCCGAGCTCTTCACGGAGTATCTCGGGATCGTTTTTGTCGATACCCTCAATAAGCTCATAGGTCTCCTCAAGAAGTCCGCGGCGCAGAGTCTGGTGCGTTTGCTCGGCATCCCAGGGGCATCCGTCGGGTGCACGGAGGATTCTTACCACCTCAACGAGGTCCTCAAACGTGTATTTGTCTTTTGAAAGAAGTTCTTTTTTTGACATCATTCTTCTCCTTTTAGCCAGCCGAGGCGCAAAAGTTTGTCTGCTATAAGATTGCCCTTCGGGAGTAATCTCACTTCGTTTTCTTTTATTGCTCTGAAGATCAAAACCGATGCGCAATACGTCACGACCATGGTTATACCCGATGCCATAAGGATGCAGAACGCCGAAATACGAGAATCGGGAACTTCAAAAAGACCATAGGTGAATCTATAGACAGCAAAGGTTGCAACCGCGGAAATAAGTCCGCAGATAACGGGGCGCGCAAAAAGACCCGACAGCTTTAACCTTACACCGCAATATTTCCTCAGGAAGAAAATATTCACGAGCATTACGACGGCGTAGCAAACAACCGAGCTCAAAGGAGCCGCCTGTATTCCGAGCGGGCTATAGAGCAGCGCTATTTCCGTCACAATCAAAACGGCAATTCCTATCAGAACCGACACAAACGGCAGATGTGCCTTTCCGTGCGCGTTGAGAAGCGAGTTGCAGGTCGAAACGATCGAGATGAAGAACACCGCAAAAGCAAGTATCGAGAGCGCCATCGACGCGGAATCGAGCGCGGTGAACGCGTTTCCGTTCTTCATCGTGAGAACCTCCGACCAGCTGTCCGCGCCATAGAGAAGCGAGATGCAGGATCGTCCCGCAACGAAGAGAAAAACTCCGCAGGGAACGGCGATGATGCCCGAGATTCTTATTGCCTGTGCGGTCAGCTTCGACGCGCGTTCGGTCCTGTTTATCGCAAGAGCACCCGAAACCGAGGGTAGAATGCTCGTCGCTATCGGGAAAACGAGCGTCGCGGGCAAAAGGTCGTAGATCGGAACAGAAAGTCCCGTATAGGCAGAATAAAGAATGTTCGCGTTTCTGAGCTCCTCGCCCGAGTTCACGAGGCATTTCACGATAACGATCGTATCAAGGAACTGCGAGAAATAGAGTGTTGCAGCCGTCATCGTTACGGGAAGCGCAACGAGAAGGATAAGCTTCAACAAATGACGGTTTCCGCTTACGGTCATATCGGTCTGATTCAAGACCGTTTTTTTCGAAAAGCGTTTGTAGACAAGAGTATAAATCGTTGCAAAAAAAGTACCTACGGAAACACCGCTTATCGCGCACGCCGCCATAACCTCGACGCTTGCGCCCCTCGACTTTGCAAAGGCAGTAGCCGCAAGACCGACAGCAAGCTTGACGAACGCCTCGATGAACTGAGATATGCCCGTCGGATACATGTTATGTAACCCCTGAAAATATCCGCGTACGGTCGCACATATACATATAAAGAAAAGCGAGGGCGCGATGACGCGCATCGCAAGTGCGCTCTCAGCATGGTTCGTAGCGGTTGCGATATTCGGGGCGAAAATTATAAGTAAAGCGGCAAAAACAAAGCCGATCACGCTGAAAACGATCATAGCGAGCTTGTAGACGCGCTTTGCTTCCAGTCCTCTTCCCTTTTCGTTGCTTGCCGAAACGAGCTTGCTAACGGCAACGGGGAGTCCGCTCGTGCTCAGCATAAAAAGCATCGCATATATCGAATACGCGGCAGAAAAAACGCCGAAGCTCTCGCCGAGAATCGTCGTCAGCGGTATTTTGTAGAGTACGCCTATTATCTTTACGGCAAATCCCGCAACGCTCAGTATTACTGCCTCGCGCAAAAAGCTCTTGCCTTTTTCTGCGGTTACCGAAGAATTTTTAACTTCCGAATTCATTTTTTACAAAAACTCCCAGAGAAGCGAATTTTCGGGGATATATTCGTCCCCGATCGGCTCTGCGGTCTCAAGAATCGAGATCAATTCCTTCGCGGACGAATAATGTGCGTCTGTCTCACCGACGGTGTTCAAAAGAGCCACAGCGTCGTCGTTCAGGATCGAACGTTCGTATTCGAAAAACGTATTTATCGTGATGTCGGCATACTTGCGGAACGGCTCGATGGAAGTGCTTTCGTTCTTCTTGACGTTATCCCAAAGCTCGTAAGTCTCAACTGCGTCGGAATTTCTGTGCCTTGAATCGCGCACCATTCTTCTCACGAAACGGCAGTCCGAGCCGTCACCCGCGTCGGCATAAAGATAAACACGGTAGAGCGCACTCTCATCAGGGCGCTTCGAGAAGAGATAAGGAGAAAGCGCGTGCAATCCCTCAACGAGAACCACGTCGCCCTCACCAAGAGTTATCGTTCGGTAATTGTCTGTGCGGATAGTGGTCTTGAAGTCAAAATAAGGAACGGGTGCTTCTTCTCCCGAAAGCAATTTATCCATCGTCTCGCGGATAAGATCGAGGCGCAAGCTGTTTATCGACTCGATATCGCGCGTTCCATCGGGAAGGAAGACCGGCTCGTCGGGGTTGCGGTAATAGTCGTCGAGCGAGATGGTGTACGCAGTTCTTCCAGAGTTGTTGATAAGCTCGGAGAGCTTTCGGGTCGTCGTCGTTTTTCCCGCGCAGGAGCCGCCTGCGATAAGAACTAATTTTATTCCGTAATCACGGCAAACTCTGTCCGCGATTTTCGCAAGCGCGGTTTCGTAAGAAAGCTCGTCGTTGCGGATTTTTTCGATAATTGACTTATTCAACAGATTTCATCCTTTCGGTTTTTGAAAAAAAGCCAGTGCCTCATCATACCCGATCCCTCTTTCCTCGCTGAGATACTCAAAAGGATATTTCGGGAACGCATGGCGAAGAATATCGTCACGCGACGGGCTGACAAGCTTCGTGATTGAGCCCGCACCGCACGCAAATACGGTCGAATGCTCTTCCATCATAATTACGTTATACAAATTTTCTTTTCCGTCGAGAGTATATCCCGTATTTTCGGCGTTACCGACCGTGTTTTTCTGGCGGTAGAGATAATAGGGCTTATATCCCGAGTTGCCTAGCCGTGTTCTTGCGTATGCAACCGACTTGCGGGCAAAATCGCCCTGCGGATCATAGAATCCGTCGCCGATGAAACGGATGTTTGCGGCATTTTTTATTGAAAGCGTATGAACGGTTATGTTCGAGAATCCGAGACCGATAACGTCCTCGAGCGATTTTGAAAAGCTGTCGCGCGTATCGCCGGGAAGCCCTGCAATGAGGTCGGCGTTGATCGAATCGAAGCCGACGTTAAACGCCGTTTCCGCGGCATCGAAGAACTGCTTTGCAGTATGCTTTCTGCCGATCTTTTCAAGCACGAGATCGCTCGTTGTCTGAGGATTTATGCTGATACGTCCGACTCCGTTCGCTTTTACGGCGAGGAGCTTGTCGCGCGTTATCGTATCGGGGCGCCCTCCCTCGAAAGTATATTCCGTATCCGAACCGATCTCCACACTCTCCGAAATACAGGAAAGAAGCCGGTTTATCTGCAACGGGTCAAGAATCGAGGGCGTTCCGCCGCCGATATAGATCGAACGGACACGCATACCGAGTTTTTTGATGAGCTCGCCCGTCGTGCGTATGTCACGCATCAATTTTTCGAGATAATCGGGTATGAGCTTGAAAAGCTTTTCGTTGCTGTAGGAAACGAACGAACAATAATCACATCTTGTCGGACAGAACGGAATCGAAACGTAGAGTCCGCAATCGTTCTCGCGTATATCCGCAAGCATTTTTTGCTGGACGAGCGCCGTCTCAACCGAAAGGGTCGATTTTTCCTCGGAAACCTCATAGTCCTTCGTGAAAAGCTCGACGACCTGCTCGGGAGAATATCCTCGGTCGAGGTAATATTTCGCGCGTTTTACGGGGCGCAAGCCCGTTATATATCCCCACGGAAGCTCAAACCCAAAAAGGTTTCGTCCCGCTTCGAGAAACGCCTTGCCGACGGCGTTCATAGCGTAGAACTCGTCGTTCATCGGAATCGTCGGATCGTAGGTTCCGCAAAAGCTTCCCTCCGCGCGGTTTTCGCCCGAGACGAGAGTTACGAGCGCTTTCAGCTCTTTTCTCTCGGAATCGAGCTCGTCGAGATAAAAATATGCGTAATTTTCACCGACGTCGTCGGATTTGAATTTTTCACCCGGAAAATAAAGAAGGCAAAGCGTCTGGAAATAGTAATCGTTGAGATAACGGGTGCGGTTATCTATCTGAAGTTTCATTTTCTGAGCTCCCGTGTATCTATTATTACATTTATCGGGCCGTCGTTATGCACCGAAATTTCCATATGTGCACCGAAAACACCTTTTACGGTCGGGAGAACCTGCGAGACCTCATCGGCAACCATATCGTAAAGACGTTTTCCCTCGTCGTATTTTGCGGCGTGAGTACAGTCGGGACGGAATCCGCGATTTACTCTGCCCGCAAGAACGAAGTTCGAAATTATCATAACGCTTCCGTTCACGGCAGACGCATCAAGCGAGAGCTTTCCCGCTTCGTCACGGAAAACACGCAAGCCCGAAATTTTGTTTGCCATTTTTTTAACATCATCTTCGGTATCGTCATCAAACACGCCGACAAACGCGATCAGTCCCTGACCTATCTTCGATACCGTTTCACCGTCCACAACACACTCGGCGCTGTGGACTCGCTGAACAACTGCTCTCATATACTTCCTCTTGTTACTTCGCGTACGTTCTTGATACGCTGGAGATTACCCGTTATATTGCGGAAATGCTCAACACCGCTGCACTGAATACCGATCGTAAGGAGCATTTCACCCTCATTCTCACGGGTCGAGATCGACGTTACCGCGACCTTCATATCATTAAGCGCGATGGTTATATCCGCGATTATATGCGAAGAATATTCCGCAAAAACGTTTAACGTTGCTTCGAATTTGCCGAAATTCTGCAATCCGAGACGTTCCGACCACGAAGCGACGACCCAACGGTCCTTGTCCTCGGGTCGCGAGAGACCTGCCTGCGCGTTAGGACAATCATACTTGTGAATTGAAACGCCGAATCCGCGGGTTATATAGCCGATAATGTTATCGCCGGGGAGAGGATTACAGCATTTTGCAAATTTAACCGCACATCCCTCAACGCTGTCGACGATAACGCTCTCCGCGTTGGACTTGCTATGCTTTTCATATCGCGAGGTCGGTGCGGTAACGATCGTCTCAATCGTGGGTGCCTGCGGTTCGGTCTGAGGAGCAACGACGCGCATGAATTCCTCGCGGAGCTTCGTCGCGATCTTGGAAACCGAAAGTCCGCCGTAGCCGATGTTGTTGTAAAGATCATCAACGTCGGGAAGCGACAAACGGTTTGCGAGATTTTTCATTATCTCGGTTTTCTGTGCTTCGGTATATTGCTTTCCGAAGCGTTTTATTTCGCGTTCGAGCTCGGTCTTGCCAACGGTTATATTCTCGGCGCGCAGTTCTTTCTTGAAATACTGACGTATCTTGTTTCGCGCTTCGCCCGAGCGCACGATCTTGAGCCAATCGCGGCTCGGTCCTTTCGAGGATGCGCTCGTCAGAACCTCAACGATCTGACCTGTTTCGAGTATCGTATCTATCGGCACGATATTACCGTTGACCTTCGCGCCGACCATCTTGTTACCGACCGCGGAATGGATCGCGTAGGCAAAGTCGATCGGGGTGCTTCCGTTGGGGAGGTTAACGACGTCGCCCTTCGGGGTGAATACGAAAATCTCGTCTTCGAAAAGGTCAATCTTCAACGGACGGAAAAATTCGTCGGGGTCGTCAACGTCCTTCTCGGTCTCGATGAGCGTTCTGATCCAATGGAGCTTTGCGTCCATATCTTCCTTCGCCTGCTCGCCGGTTTTGTATTTCCAATGAGCTGCGAGACCGTATTCCGCAACGCGGTGCATTTCCCAGGTTCTTATCTGAACCTCAAAAGGAATACCCTCTTTGCCGATGACGGTCGTATGAAGCGAACGGTACATGTTCGGCTTCGGCGTTGATATATAGTCCTTGAAGCGTCCGGGAATCGAGTTGAACTGCTCGTGAATTACGCCGAGCGCGGTATAGCAGTCAAGCTCGGTATCGACGATTATACGAACGGCATAAAAGTCGTAAATCTCGTCGAACGTCTTGCTCTGGTTATACATCTTTTTGTAAATGCTGTAGATCGTCTTGACTCGTCCCGAAAGGGTGAATTTGATATTATACGCCTTCAAGCTGTCCGAGACCTTCTCCGTCGCGCTGTCAAGAAAGTTCTTGTTTTCGCCGTAGCGCTTCGTGATATCATCGTCGACTTCTTTGTAGCCGATCGGGTCGAGGTAATAAAGCGCGAGCGTTTCGAGCTCCTGCTTTATCTTCTGGATACCGAGACGGTGAGCGAGCGGCGCATAGACGTGCATCGTTTCGAGCGCGATCGAACGCTGTTTTTCGGGAGAACGCACGTCGAGGGTACGCATGTTGTGAAGACGGTCGCAGAGTTTTATGAATATAACGCGAAGGTCCTTGCTCATCGCGAGGAACATCTTACGCAGATTTTCGATACTCTCGTCCTGTTTCGTTTCAAAAGGAATGTGGACGAGCTTCGTCACACCGTCAACGATGTCCGCGACGGGCTTGCCGAATTCTTTGCGGATATGGTCGAGGTCGGTCTTATCCGAGCAGTCCTCGACGGTATCGTGAAGGAACGCCGCGCAGATAGAATCCGTGTCGAGCTGAAGCTTCAAAACCTCTTCCGCAACGGAAAGCGGATGGACGATATAATCCTCGCCCGAGATACGCTTCTGTCCCGCATGGAGACTTTCGGCATACTGGTATGCTTTGAATATTTTGTTGTAATCGTAAATGCCCGCTTCTTTGATTTTCGCGAACAGTGTTTCGGCTTGTTTAAGCATAATAAACCATCACTTTTCGAATCAGTCTTATTCCGTGACGCCCGAACGGACGGTACAGAGCAAGGGGGACTCGTCTATATTGATTTTTCCCGTTGAGGGAAGAATAGTCACAAATACGTTATTACCGCCAAGACGGTATGTAAGAGAAATGAGCTTTTGCTCGGCAAGAACCTCGAGTATAATCTTCAATTTGCAGAGCGAAACCGAGATTTCAAACTCATTTTCCAATATTCTGACGACCGAGGTAAGCGAAAATTCGTCTCCGTCACGGCCGCACTCACGGCGGATATATCTGAACACGTTTCGGAAATCGGAAAGGTCGGGAACGTCTTCACGAGCACCGTCATAAGTTTTTCCCGAGGCGAGAAGGTCAAAACGGGTATTGCAAAGCGTGATCGCCTCTTCCTCGCCGTGCGAGGGTTTTACTGCCTTGAGGTAAAGCTGGGGTGTACGGATGCCCATATATTCATTCATATCAACGGTGAACGCAACGTCGCAAACGTCTCCCTCGCGATAAGGGAAGCTATCGAACGGCGTACCGAAGGAAACTGCATTAAACGAGTAGTTGCGTCCGTTTTCGACAACGGTGAGACGCAAACGGAGATGCTTGCCCTGAGACAGCGGAATCACGTCGTGCACTTCCGCATCGCGCAAAAGAAGGACGGGCTGGGGGTTAGAGAGTCCGAACGGCTCAAGAAGAAGCATTTCTTCGATGCCCTTTTCGGAAAGGTCACGGGGACTTACCACACATTCGATCTCGATCGGCGGAACAGAGTCGTTCGCGTCGAGGAGAGGCGATGCATATTCGTTGATCTTCTTGCGGAACTCGTCAATTTTTGCGCCCTCGATAGAGAGACCTGCGGCAAGCTCGTGGCCGCCGTATTCGAGAAGCATATCTCCGCAGGAGGAGAGCGCATCCATAAGCGAGAAGCCCTTTATGCTTCTGCCCGAGCCCTTTGCAGTATCGCCGTCAAGCGAGAAAAGTATGCACGGACGCGAATAACGCTCCGCAATCTTCGATGCAACGACACCGATAACGCCCTGATGCCATCCGTCGTAAGCGAGAACCAAAAATCTATCGTTGCTGAAAGAATTTTCGATAAGCTCGACCGCCTGCTCGTAAATTTTCTGCTCGGTTGCCTGACGCAATTTGTTGATCTCGCAGAGCTCTTCTGCGATAACGTCCGCCTCGGCAGAGTTTTCGGTAAGCAAAAGCTCGACCGCGCGCGAAGCGCATGCGATTCTGCCCGCCGCGTTGATACGGGGGGCAAGCGCATAGCCGACCGTCGATGCGGTCACTTTTTTGACGCATTTTCCGTATTTTATTATACCTGCGCAACGCATCAAGGAAAGCAAGCCGAGGTTTCTCGTGTTTGCGAGCTTTTTCAACCCGATGTGAGTTATACGGCGGTTTTCGCCGATTATCGGCATAACGTCGGCAACGGTACCGACGGCGATTATGTCGGAATAGAGCTCGAGAATACGCTCGGTATTGCCCTCAAGCGCACACAAGAGCTTGAAAACGACGCCGACACCCGCAAGATTGCGGAAAGGATATTCCGAATCCTCACGATGAGGGTTGACGATTGCTTTCGCCTTAGGCAATTCCTCGCGGCAGGAATGGTGGTCGGTTATGACCATATCTATTCCCACGCTTGAAGCATATTCCGCTTCGTCGACAGCGGTCACGCCGGTATCGACTGTTATGATAAGGTCGACTCTTCCCTTCATCTTTTCGATGACGGGACGGCTGAGACCGTAGCCCTCGGAAATGCGTTCGGGTATGAAATATTCACACTCGAGTCCGCGCGAGCAAAGATAGAGGTAAAGCATTACCGTACTCGTAACACCGTCAACGTCATAGTCGCCGTAAATGCAGACTCTCTGACGCTTTTCGATCGCTTCTTCGATGCGCGCGACGGCTTTGTCCATATCCTTCAAAAGGAACGGATCGTGAAGCGGTATTTGCTCTTTGTTGAGATAGACAGAGATTTCATTCTTTTCGGTAAGCCCTCTGTTTGCGAGCAAGCGAGCAGTCAACGGAAAAAGTCCGTTCTCCTCGGATATTTTTTTGCAAACAGCTTCGTCGGGCTGATTTATCTGCCATTTTCTGTCGTTCATAACTTTACCTCTTTTGTTTTTCGCGAAATTTTATTCGGCAAATACGGAGAAATTCACCTTGTGATCCGTATTTTGAACGTAAACTCCGCTATATTCACCGCCGAGCGATATTTCCGCTTCGGCTGTGTAGGTTCCGTTCGCTTCGACGGTAACCCTGTCGAAATCGAGCGTTGCGCTTATGAGATTCATATCAATAGTATCGAGTACCTCGCGCACGCCGATGACTCTGACCGTGATCTCATTATTCAGCTCACTTCCGTATCCTACGGGGAGATTTTTTACGGTTATTTTATCTTTTTTTATCACGTAAGAACGCGTCGAGAGCTTCGGGAGCGTGACCTTTACGGTGATTCTCGATACGTTGCTTTCGTTGTGGACGTCTTTCGGAAGAAGTCCGCTCACGGCAAACTCAAATTCGCCGCTTCCGGAAATTTTCGTTTCGTCGACCGTGAGAACAAGCTCGTTCACGGCGTCGATAGCATCGGGAGAGCCCGAGATAACGATTGACTGCACCGAGGTTTCAACCGTTGCGTCAGAGCTGCTGAACGCGCCGCCGTTGAATGCAACGCGGACGGGAACCGTCTTTTGCTTCTTCACAGAAACGGTAACGTAAGCCGTGCTTTCGGAAAGAGTAAGATACGAGTTATTTATAACCTCGCCGTTCTTGTTACGGAGCTCGATCGCGCCGTAACCGTAAAGGTTGTTTTTGATTTCCTTGCCGTCAAGATTGAAGCGCACGTACGCGCCGTCAACCGTATCCAGAACCGATTTCGGACCCGAGACGGAAATCGAAAGCGGGTTTGCAACGGCGGAGATGAACGTCACGCCGTCGGTCATAACATATTTATCGCCCGTATCGACCGAGACCGAAAGCAGCTCGGTCCTCTGCGTGAATTCATCAACAAACACGTTCACCGTGGTCGACGACTGCGAGACGATCTCGATACCGTTCGGGGAATAAACGATGATATTCAAGGTCTGGTTTCCTGCGCCCGTCACCTGCGAAACGTCAACAACAGCGCGGAAATCGGTCGATTTCAGTTCGTTGAGCTCCGAGCGTTTACCTTTTGCAACGACGGTTATCGAAGAAAAATTCTGTCCCTCGGCAAGAGTGAAGCCCTTTGATTCCGAAAGCGCTTCCTCGCCCTCAAGAACGACGGCAACGCCGTCAAACGTGCTCTCAAAAAGCGTACTGTCGTAGCCGATCGCATATATCCAGAGCAAAAGCGCACCGAGGATCGAGCCGACAAGAGCGGTTATCTTTGCCGCCTGCGTCATTCGCTCGCCGGCGGTTTTCTGTATGGGTTTATTTGTCATCCGTATTACTGCCGCCCCTCTTTGTGAATTTTCGTTTTACGCGGTCGGTTATATGAGTTTCCTCGGGAATGAGGAGTGAGAGAAGGTATGCTTCAAGCGATTTGCGCGTAAATCCTCTTTTGAGCTCACCGTCGATTGCAACAGAGATAACGCCCGTCTCCTCGGAGACGACGAGGACGACAGCATCGCTGTTTTCGCTCATACCGATTGCCGCACGGTGGCGCGTTCCGAGCTCTTTGACGATCTCGGAGTTCGCCGAAAGCGGAAGGAAACAGCCCGCGGCGTGAACTCTGCCTTTTCGGATTATGACCGCGCCGTCATGAAGAGGCGCTTTGTCATAAAATATGTTGCCGAGAAGAAACGAGGAAGTGCTCGCATCAACGGTCGTTCCCGTACGGATATAGTCGCCAAGCTTTGTCGTACGTTCCAAAACGATGAGCGCACCTGTTTTTGACTGCGAAAGAGATTCTGCCGCAACGGTTATCTCGCCGACAGCCGAGCGGATATCGGTGATCTCGTCGCTGTCAAGACGTCCTTTGAAGTTTTTCAGCGACTCACCGCCAACCTTTTCGAGCGCAGTACGGAGCTCGGGCTGGAAAACGATAACGATCGCAACGAGCCCAACCGAAAATAGGTTCGTAAGTATAAAATTAAGTGCACGCATTTCGAGCAGGTCGCTCAAAAGCAGGAGTATCGCAAGAAATACGACACCGACGAGAAGTTTGCCCGCACGGCGGTCGCGTACGAATTTGAACACCCAGTAAAACAGAAACGCAACGATAACGATATCGATAATATCAACGATGCCGATTCCCGTAAGCTGATTTTTTACGTATTCGAGATAATCGAGAAATGCGCTCATTTCGGCTCTCCAATCTGCGAAAAAGTTAATGAATTATTTTAACATATCCTATATTTTCTGTCAAGGACGAGACCTACCCTATTCGATGAAAAAGTCCTTGTGTTGCAAGAGTTCTTCGATCGCACGACCACGGTGGCTGACCGAATTTTTTTCGTCACCTGACATCTCCGCAAAGGTTTTTGCGAACGGCGGATAGTAGAACACGGGGTCATACCCGAATTTTCCGTCACCGCGTCGCTCGTCTATGATCTCGCCCTCGCTCTCGCCACGGACGTAGAGCGTCTCACCGTCGGGACGGCAAACGCAGATCGTGCAAACAAATCTTGCGGTACGGTCGCACTCGGGACGTTTTTTGAGCTCCGAGAGGAGCTTTTCGATATTTTCATCGTCGGTCGCGTTCTCGCCTGCAAAGCGAGCGGAATAAACTCCCGGCGCGCCGTCAAGCGCGTCTACCGAAAGTCCGCTGTCGTCCGCCATCGCGATTATACCCGTGAAGTCGGAGAGAGCTTTTGCTTTTATAAAAGCGTTGCCCTCGAACGTATCGGCAGATTCGATTATATCGCCCGAAAATCCGGTTTCTTTTATCGTAACGATCTCAACGTCCATACCGATTTTCGCAAAACAGCTTTTGAATTCCGAAACCTTATGGGCGTTGTTAGAAGCAAAAACGATCTTCATCATTTTTCCTCCTCGAAAAATGCGTTTATGAACTCGTTCGGGGCAAAAGGACGAAGGTCGTCAATACCCTCGCCGACGCCGATGAATTTCACGGGGATGCCGAGCTCGCGCTTTATCGCGAGGATTATACCGCCCTTTGCGGTGCCGTCGAGCTTCGTCAAAACGAGTCCCGTTATATCCGCGGCACGTCCGAATTCTTTTGCCTGAATCAACGCGTTCTGACCCGTCGATGCATCGAGAACGAGGAGTGTTTCGCGCTTTGAGTCGGGAGCTTCGCGGTCGATAACGCGGTTAATTTTCGCGAGCTCGTCGATAAGGTTTTTCTTGTTGTGAAGTCTTCCTGCCGTGTCAACGATAAGAACGTCAACGCCCGCTTTTTTCGCGGCACCGACTGCATCGAAAACGACAGCCGCAGGATCTGCGCCCTCGTTCTGACGGATGATCGGAACGCCGTTACGCTCCGCCCATATCGCAAGCTGTTCTGCCGCGGCGGCACGGAAGGTATCGGCGGCGGCGAGCATAACGCTCTTTCCGCTTTCTTTCAGATAGTTCGTTATTTTTCCTATCGAGGTCGTCTTTCCGACGCCGTTAACACCGATAACGAGAATAACGTTAAGTCCGTTTCCGAACTCAAATCCCGCGCTCTCACCTACCGCGGAAACGAGGATATCGCGGAATTCAGCTCGAGCAAGCTCGGTCTCTTTTATCTTCTTTTCCGAAAGACGCGTTCTCAGTTCTTCGACAAGAAAATCGGACGTTTCAACGCCGACGTCTGCCATAATCAAAAGGTCAAGCAGTTCGTCATAAAAATCGTCGTCGACCTTATCGTACGAGGAAAAGAGGTCGTTCACCGGCTTCAAAAGAGCGTCTTTCGTCTTTTTTAAGCCGTTTTTTAATTTATCAAAAAAACTCATAGTTTTCTCCTGATTTATTCGGCGTATTCTTTGATGATATCGTCAAGCTTCGCCATATTGAGCTTCATATAATCGGAAATGCCCTTCTGACGCATGGTTATACCGTAGATCATATCCGCGCGTTCCATCGTACCGCGACGGTGGGTGATGAGGATATACTGCGTTTTGTCGCTGTTACGGCGCACGTAAGAAGCGAGTTTTACGATATTCACGTCGTCAAGCGCACTCTCGATTTCGTCGAACACGCAGAAAGGCGACGGATTGACCTTTTGAAGCGCAAGATAAAGCGATATCGCGGCAAATGACTGCTCGCCGCCCGAAAGAAGCGAGATGCTTCGAACACTCTTGCCGGGGACCTTGAGGACGATATCGATACCGCACTCGAGCGGCATCATCGGATCGGTGAGTTCTGCTCTCGCACTGCCGCCGCCGAAGAGCTCGGTGAATACGGCATTGAACTCGGTGTTTATCTTTTCAAAGCATTCAAGGAAGGTCTCCTTCATACCCGAGGAGAGTTTTGCAATCGTCTTGTCAAGTCCCAAACGGGTCTTGTTGAGGTCATCGGTCTGTGTTTTAAGGAAGTCGTAACGCTCTTTCGTTACACGGTATTCCTCAACAGCGTTGACATTGATGACACCCATCGAGCGTATCTTCGCCTTAAGCGATGCAAGGCGCGAGGGTGCTTTGTCCATTTTTTCCTTCGGGAGACGGAATCGTTCCGCGTCGGAATAAGTAAGCTCGTATTCGTCCCAGAGCTTTGAGGTAAC
>JAZRRU010000011.1:0-2447 GCA_045651025.1 Eubacteriales bacterium | reverse complement strand
ACACGACCGAGACGACCGATGGTACCCATCATGTCGGGAGTAGCGATAACAACGTCGAAGTCGAACCAGTTTTCCTTCTGGATCTTTTCAACAAGATCAACGTCACCAACATAGTCAGCGCCTGCTTCTCTTGCTTCGTTTGCGCGGTCGCCCTTCGCGAATACGAGAACGCGAACGGTCTTACCGGTACCGTTGGGGAGAACAACGGCGCCGCGGATCTGCTGGTCAGCGTGACGGCCGTCGAGACCCATGCGGAAGTGTACTTCGATGGTTTCGTCGAACTTTGCCTTGGAAGTCTGGCAAACGAGTTCCAGAGCTTCTGCGGGATCATATACCTTGGACTTGTCGATCAGCTTCTGGCTGTCTACGTATTTCTTACCCTTAAACATTCTTTCCGTCCTCCTCAGTCTTCAACAACTACGCCCATGGAGCGAGCGGTACCAGCGATCATGCTCATAGCTGCTTCGATGGAGCCTGCATTGAGGTCCTTCATCTTGGTTTCAGCGATCTGACGAATCTGATCCTTCTTGATGGTAGCAACCTTGGTCTTGTTCGGAGCTGCGGAAGCGGTTTCGATGCCGCACGCCTTCTTGATCAGAACGGGTGCCGGCGGGGTCTTGGTGATAAAGGTGAACGAACGGTCAGCGTATACGGTGATAACAACCGGGATGATGAGACCGATGTCATTCTTGGTTCTTTCGTTGAATTCCTTGGTGAAGTTCGGGATAGCAACACCGTATGCACCAAGCGCAGGACCTACCGGCGGCTGGGGAGTAGCCTTACCAGCGGGAAGCTGAAGCTTGATATAGCCGACAATTTTCTTTGCCATAGCAAATTTCCTCCATATGTGGTTTCTGACGAGAGACTTTACACAAAATTAATCTCTCTCCCACTAATCTGATGCATTTGACGGCTGCACCGTACCGTATAAAAGCAGAGCGAAGACTCAGTCTTTAGCTCTTTCGACACATTTCTTGTCGAGGGTGACGGACATATCACGGCCGACGGTAGAGACGATGACGGTAACTTCGCCGGTCTCTTCGTTGATGGCGTCGAGCCGTCCGCTGTAGCCGCGGAACACGCCGTCGATGATGTTGACGAGATCGCCGATCTGGAAGGAAGCGGAAGTGGTAACTTCGGGTTCTTCACGGATGATTGCGGCAGCTTCTTCGTCAGTGAGCGGCACGGGCTTGGATCCCGGGCCTACGAAGCCGGTAACGCCGCGGATGTTGCGGACGATATGCCAGGTTTCATCGCTCATTTCCATTTTAATCAGAACGTAAGAGGGGAAAACCTTGTTTTCGACTTCACGTTCCTTACCGCCGTCGGATTCGACGACGATTTCCGTGGGAATACGGATGTCGACGATCTTATCGCCGAGACCGCGGTTTTCCACGATCTTTTCAAGATTCGCCTTAACTTTGTTTTCGTAGCCGGAATAGGTGTGCGCGACATACCAACGCAGACCTTGGTTCATTTCATTAATATCGCTCATTAATCAGTATAACCTCCGTAAATGCTGATGTATCACACACGCGGGGATCTTTTGCCGGGGTTCTCAGATGAGACGGCTCAGACCGACGATTGCTCCGGAGAAGCAGTAGTCAAGAATACCAAGAACAGCACTGATGATCAGCACGCTGATGATTACGATAATGCTGTTCGAGCGGACAGAATTCCAGGATGCCCACGAAATCTTTTTGCATTCGGACTTGATGGACTTGAACCATGTGCCGAATCTCTGACCAAAGGAGGGCTTGTCTTCCTTCGGCTTATTTTCCTTAGCGGGCTTTTTCGCTTCGGTCTTTTCGAGCTCGGTCTTGTTTTCCTTTTCAGCCATGTCGAATAGCTCCTTACTCGAAATTATTTGGTTTCCTTGTGCAGGGTGTGCTTGCGGCAGAAGCGGCAGTACTTGTTGAGTTCGATTCTGTCAGGGTCGTTCTTCTTGTTCTTCTTTGTGTCATAGTTGCGAGCTTTGCATTCGCTGCAGGCAAGAGTGATCTTAACTCTCATTGATCGGCACCTCCTTGAAGATTTTGACGAACGGATACGTCCGTCCTTTGTTGTACCTCCCTCTGCGGGGTTTTCCGTGCGTGACCTACTGCCGGTCTGCGCACAAAAAAATAGCCCTCTGCGCGAGGTACATTTATTATATCACACGGCGTGTGAGCTTGTCAACGGGTAATTTGTATAAAATTAGGTTTTGCGAATGGGGTTGCTTTATAGCTTTATAGTTTATAAAGGAAGGGAAACGCACCTTCGGTGCGGGAGGTGGAAAAATGACCTGTCGGTCATTTTTCTTGATTAATGCCCCTACGCGGGGCGGGCGCATAAGAGGACCGGTCGCGGTCCTCTTATGAATCTCCACGACCAAGGGGGTTCCCCCTTGGATTCTCCTCAACGGGAAGTTGGAGGGTGGAGAATACGACGGCAACAGGACTGCCGTC
>JAZRRU010000010.1:0-4088 GCA_045651025.1 Eubacteriales bacterium | reverse complement strand
TATTCTGTAATTGCGAATACTGCAAAAAAGCCAAATTTCTCGGCGGTAAAAACATACGCACGCGCTCGCAGGCACTCATAAATGACGATCTTCTTATTGATTTCCCCACCGACACGCTCACGCACGTCCAGAAAAACAAGCTTGATCTTTCGGCGGTGAAATTCTGCTTCGTCACTCATTCGCATCTAGATCATTTTCAGCCGCTTGATATTCTCTACCGCATCGGGTACGGTTATTCACACGGTATGACCGAGGAAACTCTTCATTTTTACGGAAACGACTTCGTCAGAAGACGTTTCGAGCATTTTATGGAGATCGAGGAGGAAAATTATCCGCCCCAAGCGACGATGACCGAAATCAAGGCATACCAAGTCATCGAGGTCGGCGGATACAAGATCACTCCGCTTCCAGCTTATCACGTTGACCGCGAAACTCCGTTCGTCTACCTCATCGAGAAAGACGGACAAGTTATTCTCTATCTTCATGATACGGGCATGCTTTTTGACGAGGTTTTTGATTATCTCGAGAAGAATAAGGTCAAAGCAGACCTCATCAGCTACGACTGCACCTACGTTGCTCTTAAAAGCGGTGGAGGGCATCTCGGGCTCGACTCGGTTCCGATTCTTAGGAAAAAGCTCGAAAAAATCGGTGTTTCGGACGAAAAAACAATTTCAGTCGTGAACCATTTTTCGCACAACGGAATGTTGCTTCATGACGAGCTTGTCGCCGAGGCAGGAAAGATAAATTGCCTCGCGTCTTATGACGGTATGGTTGTTGAATTTTAAGGAGGAATATAATGCGTATTTTCAAAAAAGCGATTGCGGTTGCAGTTGCTTTGATATCAATTATTTCGTGTTTTTGCGTTCTTGCAACCGCAGACACGGGAGCTAACGTGCTTTTTATCGACGGTGTGAACATAATGCGTTCTTCCGACTCGGCGGTTCTTTACCGCGACGTTGCTTCGACGGGACAAGACCGTTGGGGTCACGACGTTGTTATCGATAAAAACGGCACTGTCACAAAAATAATTACTGCAAACAGCGCATCGGGTAACGATCTTGCCGTTCCGGAGGGATGCACGGTAATTTCATCAACGGGCAAAAAAGCCGATTGGTTCAAAAAGAACGTCGCAGTCGGAACGAAGCTCTACTACGACGAATACACGAAAAAACTCTTTTTGTGTGACAAAAAGGGCAATTTCGATCCTTATTTTGAAAAAAGCGTTAAGGTTGTCGGAAGCGGAAATGAGTTCACGGTCTCGAGCACGGGCAAGAGCGCGAACTCGGCTTATTCATACAAGGTCGCCGTTGACAAGGCGGGAGTTATCGTTGCAAGAGGCAGCGACGCAGTTCTTCCCGAGGGCGGTTTTATCGTCTCCGCTACTTCTGATGCGGACCGAGAGTTCCTCATCATGTACGCGCTTGTCGGCGGAAAATGCGTCATAAAGGACGGCACAGCTGTTTTCAGCTACACGAAAGACATGCTTAAAACGACGGTCGAAAAGACTCTGATTGCCGTAAAAGCCCAAGCAGAAGCCGTCATTAACGAGCATATCAGTTATTGGGATTCGCTTGATTATTGCATCAGACACGTCGAAGAGGTTCTGAATAATCCCATAACCTACCAAACCGCAACCGAAGCGGCAGAAACGCTTCGCAACACGATGCGACACTGTTATTCGGGAATCGAAGCAGGAAGTGAGCTTCGCGGTGCATTCCACGTTCCGACGGAGACCGACGAAGCGGCGGTTGAAAAAACCGTGAAAGCCGTAAAAGAGGCAAATCTTAACACGATAATCCTTAAAATTTCGAACGGATACAACAGCATTATTCCCCTTCCCGAGGGTAACAAGTTCAAGCAGAACGAAATTTTCAAGGGATTTGACGTTCTCGATTCTTTCATCAAGGTTTGTGGTAAAGAGGGCGTTGCACTCTCAATCTGCATAGACGTTTATTACAACGAAAACGCCTCGGTTGCCGAGCCGAACTGGCTCTCGAAAACAAATTCAAGCAAGGTTGGACTTACGAACAAATACTTCTCCCCTGCTTCGACGGAATTTAAGGCGTATTTTCTCGAATATCTTAAATATATCGTGACCAACTACGAAGTCGGGCACGTTATGTTCGACTATCTCAGATATCCCAAGTTCTACGAGGACTGCGACCTCGGTTACGACACGAAAACGCTCGAGGCGTTCTCGAACAAATACAAGGTTCCGATGAACGAGGTCGAGGCGATCAAGACCGAGCTTTTTGAATCGAGGCACTGGCAAAACTGGGTCAAGTTCAAGACGTCGCTCGTTTCGGATATGGCAAAAGCAATCTCCGAAACGGTTGAAAACAACGCACCGAACGTTACGACCACCGTCATTTCCGCACGCGACAGCGTTGACTACTACTACATGCAGGATGCATACAGCTGGGTGCAGAATGAATATTTCAACGGACTTTGTCTTGCACTCTATGAGGGCGACACAGACGAGAACGATCCTTTTGACAAAAACGCTTACTACGACAAGGTCGTAACAACAAAAGGCAAGATTTCAGGTGCATACACCGGCAAGGACGCGTTTTTCTTCGTCGGACTTGAAAGCTCGTCGGATCTCGACATTCAGCTTCTTGCAAACTCGATCGGCGAATCGAGACGTATCGGTTCTGACGGATTCATTCTTGACAGCTTGAGCGGATATTTTGACCGTAATTACGGTTGGTTCGACGGTGTTACCGCCGATATTGCGAAATCGCCTTTTGGTGACATAGAAGAAATCATAAAATCGGTTCTCGGTCACTCGGAAAACAGAATCGGTCTATTCTGCACGAAAGAGGAATTCTCCACGCTCAAATCCCAGCTCGATGATTTCCTCAAAGACCTCAAAAACAACGCTCATTCGATCAGCAAGCTCAAAAAGCTCCGAGACGACGTTGCGATAATTCTTGCAAAGAGCGATGCAAAGGAATCGATTCTTACGGACTACGACAAGCTCGTAAAAATCGCAAAGATAACGGGCATAACCGAGCCCATCGTTCCCGACGAATCGAGCGACGTTCCGAGCGAGGATGAAAGCGTTGAATCGAGTGAGGAGAGCGTTCAGGAAGAGAGCGTCCCCGCAGTTTCCGACAGCGAAAACAACGACAGCAAGATAAACTTCTCGTTCAATATCGACACGGGCGCCGTTCTCGTGTACGGTTTTGTTGGGTTGACGCTCGTTGCGGCCATCGTATCGTTTTACATCAGCATCAAGCGCAAAAAGACACAGCCGAAGCGCAACCACATGCCGAAAACCGAAAGAAACGCCAAAATCGACGAGGATAATGAATAAATATGGCTTATTTTTGAGTTCAAAGTGTTGACTTGAAACTCAAAATGGTGTATAATTAATCGAATTAAAGATATCAACGGAGGATTTTAAGATGAAACATATCAAGACTATCGAAACTCGTAACCTTTGCGAAAGCGCTAAGAACGGCGGATGCGGCGAATGCCAGACTTCTTGCCAGTCTGCTTGCAAGACCAGCTGCGGTATCGCAAATCAGCAGTGCGAGAACAAGTCCGAAGAAAAATAATCGGAAATGATTCGAAAAAACGGCGCACTTTGCGCCGTTTTTGTTAATTAAACGATAAAAACCCAAGAGGAATTTTTTATGATTCACCAGTATAAATTAAACGGATACAACATCGTTCTCGACATCTGCTCGGGAGCGGTGCACGCGGTCGACGATATTGCATACGACATCATTTCCCTTTTTGAATCCAAAGAAAAAGGCGAGGTTATTTCTGAAATGGTCGGCAAATATGCTGGCAACGACGGCGTTACCGAAGCGGATATCGAAGAATGCTACGAGCAGATTCAGGAGCTCAAGGACGCGAAAAAGCTCTTCGTCAAGGACACGTTCGAGCCGATGGCGGGCGAGCTCAAGAGAAAAACGTCGGGCGTCATAAAGGCGCTTTGTCTCCACATCGCTCACACCTGTAACCTCAACTGCTCCTACTGCTTTGCAAGTCAGGGCAAATACCACGGTGACAGAGCTGTGATGAGCTTTGAGGTCGGCAAGAGAGCACTAGATTTTCTCGTCGAGAATTCGGGCAAC
>JAZRRU010000009.1:0-7869 GCA_045651025.1 Eubacteriales bacterium | reverse complement strand
CAGAACGAAAACAGAACTCAGGCGACCGTTACGTTCCAGAACTATTTCAGAAAATACAAGAAGCTCTCCGGTATGACGGGTACTGCTCTGACCGAAGAGGACGAGTTCCGTGAAATCTACGCGCTTGATGTCGTCGTGATTCCGACGAACAAGCCGATGATTCGAAAAGACCACAACGACGTTGTTTATAAATCCGTCAACGGAAAGATCGAGGCGATTATCAAGCAGATCGAGGACTGCCGAGCAAAGGGTCAGCCCGTTCTCGTCGGTACGGTCTCGGTCGAAAAGAGTGAGCTTCTCTCAAAAATTCTCAAAGCGAGAGGCATCCCACACAACGTTCTCAACGCAAAATATCACGAAAAAGAAGCAGAGATCATCGCGCAGGCAGGTAAGCTCGGCGCGGTAACCATTTCCACCAACATGGCAGGCCGTGGTACGGACATTATGCTCGGCGGTAACTCGGAGTTCCTCGCAAAGGACGCGCTCAGAAAAGAAGGGCTCGACGACTATATGCTCTATGAGGCGACGAATTACGGCAGAACCGACGATCCCGAGATAATTGCGGCAAGAAAGCATTTTGAAGAGCTCAAGGAAGAGTTTGAAAAGGATATCAGCGTCGAAGCCGAGCAGGTCAGAGCCGCGGGCGGTCTTTTCATCCTCGGTACCGAGCGCCACGAAAGCAGACGTATCGACAACCAGCTTCGCGGACGTGCGGGACGTCAGGGCGACCCCGGCGAGAGCAAGTTCTTCCTCTCGATGCAGGATGACCTCATGCGTCTTTTCGGCGCGGACAGAATCATCGGTATCGTCGATGCGCTAAAGCTCCCCGAGGATCAGCCGATTGACGCAGGTATACTCTCGAACTCGATCGAAAACGCACAGATGCGTATCGAGGGAACCAACTCGGAGCGCAGAAAGAACGTTCTTCAGTACGACGACGTTATGAACCAGCAGCGCGAACGCATCTACGCTCAGCGCCGTTCGGTACTTAACGAGGACGACATCTCCGCAACCATCAGAAAGATGGTCGGAAGTTATATTTCGGAAACGGTCGCAGTCCATGCCGAATCCGACGTTCCGGACGAATGGGATTTTGACGGAATCCGCTCGGAATTCAACGGTTTACTGTGCAGCAACGACGATTTCAGATACACGCAGACCGATCTTGCGACGCTTACGCAGGAAGATATCATCTCGGTTCTTACCGAGCGTGCTAACGTTGCGCTCGACAAGCAGGAAGAGCTTTTCACCCCCGAGGTGTTCCGCGAGGTCGAACGTGCGATACTTCTCCGCAACGTTGATATGCGTTGGGTAGATCACATCGACGCTATGGATGATCTTATCGGAAGTGTTGGGCTCAACGCTTATGCACAGCGTAACCCCGTCACCGAATATAAGATTCAGGGCGGTGCGATGTACGACGAAATGATCACCGAGATACATTCCGGCACCGCAAGAATGCTTCTTACGGCGAAGCCCCGTCCCGAAACGGCAGAAAGAAAGCAGATACTTAACGGCGCGGCATCGCTCAAGGGCGAAGCGCAAAAGGTCAAGCCCACTCCCGTAAAAAAGGTTGAAAAGGTCGGACCGAACGACCCCTGCCCCTGCGGAAGCGGTAAGAAATACAAAAAATGCTGTCAAGGCAAGGAACAATAATTTTTTGAAGTGAGGTAAAAACATGGGATTCGGCATTGCATTATTCGGTTACGGATTTTTGCTGCTCAACGAGATGGGCGGTGCGCTTATCGGCGTGATTATGCTCGCGTACGGTTTTTTCCTCGCTTCACGGCTTGAATCGGGATTTCTCCGAGCGGCAGTGACTTCACTTTTTATGCTCCCGAGAGGGGTTCTTCTCTTCCTCTCGGTGTTTGGATTCATCGATATTGATTCGATGCCTACGGTTAACATAATCACATTTATTCTCTACCTCTCCGCGTGGGCGGTGATGTCATTCTTCTGGCTCTCGTCCGTCGCGAAGATCGCAAGGGATTGCAACGCAAAAAAGCTCGAGAATCAGGCGAGAGTCCGCCTTGTATTTACTGTATTTGCAATTATGTTTGCTCTTTTTGCAGGCGTTGCGAATCTTACGGGATTGCTCGGCGGTTATGCTTTCGTTATTTCATCGGCGCAGTATGTTCTTCAGTATGTAGTGATTTTGGTTAACATAATGTTTTTGCACACCTGTTTCGTCCTTATAACGAGCGAAAAGCAATACCAAAAGGACAAGCAGCAAATTGCCATCGAGCGTGCAAAAGCGATTGAGAAGAATTTTAACGAACAGAGAAAGGTGGAAAGCAAGCTTGAAAAGCGCAAAAAATAAGAAAAGCGTTTCGAAAAGAAGCAAGTTCCTCATACTTTTCGGGTTTTTGTTTTTCATAAATCCCGTTCCTGCCTCGCTCGATCTTTTGCCCGATGCATTTGGGTGTATTCTCCTTTTTTTCGGGCTGACACAGCTCGCGTATTTTGACGGCTCGGTTGAAAGTTCAAAAAAAACGTTGATATATCTCTTTTCGGTTGAAGTCTGCAAGCTGCTTCTTATGAAACCGATCTTCATGACGGAGATCGGATCGAACAGGATGCTTGCAGCAACGGCGTTTTCGATCGTTGAAGGAATTATCTATATTGTATTTTTCAGACAGTTGTTCGGCGGTATCTCATATTTTGCGATGAGAAACAACTGTAACGAATCGCTCAAAAAATGTGACAACTGCACGTTCCTTTCCTACCTCGCGTTCTTCACGAGAATTGCCGCGACGCTTCTCCCCGAATTGCTCGCGATCGTCGAGCTTCGGCTCTACACCGAGACCGACTTTGAGGTCGTCGACTCGATAACCGACATACTTTCCGCAAAGCCCGTTATCACCGTTCTTCTTTCGGTTCTTGCGCTCGGAACGCTTGTGGCATGGTTCATTTCGATAGTTTCGTTTTTCCGGACGTTTTTCTCGGAAGCGGGCGAGATGCTCGATATGCGATATGAATCGGAGTTCACGAAAAAGGACGACAACGTGCGTTTGCGTGATCTCAGAATGGGAAAATACGCGGTTTATTTCTCTTTGATATTCATTCTTGACGTCACGTTCGACGGAGTTAAGGTGCTTCCCGCGTTTGCTCTTTTCGTTTTCCTTTTTGCGTCCTGCTTTTTCTTCCGCAGAACGTGTAGCTTCAAAAACACGAAGATATTTGCGCTTCCCTCGGCTTTGATGCTCTTCGGAGCGGAGGTTTTCAGAAAACTCTTCACCCCGAACGGCGCTATCGTTATCTACGAAACCGAGTTTTGGAAGGTTATCGTCGGCGCGTTGATTGCCATATCGACGGCATTTTTGATGTTGAATTGCATTCGCTATTTCCTGACAGAAGCACAAAAGTTATCGATCTCTCTCGGCGGAAGCGAAATTTCGATTGGGTTTGCGTGGTTTTCGTTCTGCGCGGTGACGGTTCTTTGGGCTATCGGCTTTTGCGTGCCTTATTTTTACCCTTTCACGGTCACGTTGAGGTATATTTTCGCGGGGATTTTTATTTACAAAACAGCATCTATTTTCTCGATAATTTACGACGAAGAAGAAGCAAGAATCGCATTGAAATAAAAAAACAAACGCAAGTGCGACCCACTTGCGTTTTTTATTGTACGCGATGTCAATAAACAATGAACAAATATGGTTTCATTATATCTTTTTAACTATTGAAAAAAGGTCATTGCGGTGATATAATCCAAAAAGTAATTTCATAACGAAAAGAGTGAAAACATGAAAGATTTTTATTTGAAGCCGAAGTTGTTTTCCACTATCAAAAACTACAACGGACAGCAATTCACAAAAGACGTTATCGCAGGTATCATCGTTGCGGTAATTGCCCTTCCCCTCTCGATCGCTCTCGCTCTTGCGTCGGGCGTTGAGCCCGCTTGCGGTATTTATACTGCGATTGCAGCCGGCTTTATCGTTTCATTCCTCGGCGGCAGCCGTGTTCAGATCGCAGGTCCGACGGCGGCGTTTGCTACGATCGTCGCGGGAATCGTTGCGACTAACGGCATGAACGGGCTTTTTGTTGCGACCGTGCTTGCGGGTATTATGCTCGTGCTCATGGGTATTTTCAAGCTCGGTGCACTTATTAAGTACATTCCCTACACGATAACGACCGGATTCACGGCAGGTATCGCGGTTACGATCTTCCTCGGTCAGATTAAGGATTTCCTCGGTCTTACTTATGCCGAGGGACTCAAGCCCATCGAAACGATCGAAAAGATCGAAGCGAACATCGCATCCATCGACACGTTCAGCTGGCAGTCGCTTGTTATCGGCGCGGTTTCGCTTCTTATACTCATCGTTTATCCGAAGTTCGAAAAGAAGGTTCCGCCGTCCTTGATTGCCGTCGTAGTTGGCGCGGTTATGGTCAAATTCATCCCCGTACTCGATTCGGGCGTAAACACGATCGGCGAGCTGTATGACATACCTATGGGACTTCCCAAGGTTGATTTTTCGGGAATCGACTTCAGTTTTTCGAACATAAAGGCGTTGCTTCCCGATGCGTTCACGATAGCAATTCTCGCAGGCATCGAGTCGCTTCTTTCCTGCGTTGTTGCAGATACTATGGTCAACTCGCGCCACAATTCAAACGCCGAGCTCGTTGCTCAGGGCGTTGCGAACATAGGATCGGTTATGTTTGGCGGTATCCCTGCCACGGGTGCTATCGCAAGAACCGCGGCGAACGCGAAAAACGGCGGCAGAACGCCGATTGCAGGTATGGTTCACTCGATCGTTTTGCTTCTCGTTTTGCTTCTTCTCATGCCCTATGCGGGATTGATTCCGATGCCTACGATTGCGGCAATACTCTTCATGGTTGCTTACAACATGAGCGAATGGAAGAAGTTCAAGCGCATCATTCAGACTGCGCCCAAGAGCGATATCCTCGTTGCGGTGGTTACCTTTGCGCTTACGGTTATTTTTGACCTTGTCGTCGCTATTGCAGTCGGTCTTGTTCTTGCTTTCGTTCTCTTTATGAAGCGAATGAGCGACGAAACGAAGGTCAAGATGGTCGAAAACAACGAAAACGGCAACAAGGTTTTTGAAATCAACGGACCGCTCTTCTTCGGTTCTTCCGACAAGGTTGAAAGCATCATTCCCGACGAAAACACCGAATGCATTCTTCTCCTTATGAACGGCATGACCGCGATCGACTCGACCGCGATGAACGCGCTCGAGGCACTCAAAAAGAAATGCGACGAAAAGAGCATCAAGCTCATGATCTCCGACGTACAGGAACAGCCCTTGAAAATCATGAAAAAATCAGGTTTCTTCGAGGCGGTCGGCGAAAGTAATTTTTTGAATAAGTAAACGAAATTTTTATAATTATGATAAAAACCCGACAGATTTTAAGAATCCGTCGGGTTTTTCAATTCAATAAACTTACGTTCAGCGTTTTTTCTTGTGAAAGAAAGCACTTACCAGCATCGCGACAACGCCGATTAATAGATATCCAAAGCAATAGATAAGAAACGCAGGTTCTCCCATTTCAAAAAACAACCATACGCCTGCCAAAAATAGTCCCGAAGTGATTATCGGAAGTGGCCATAATTGTTTGACGTTTACGCCCGCGACAACTCCGCACGCCACAGAAAACAGAGGATTAATTGCAAAAAACAAGATAAAACAAACGCCCATTGCATCCATTCCTGCATATATGGTTAGCGTCATTCACGGACCACCAATCATTAATAATGATGCCAAAAGTATCCAGATAATGAGCTTCTTCATACTATCTTCACCTCCAAATTCATTATATATTAAAAGAAAAATAATTTCAAGCGATATAGGTGTATATATTCTTTCTAATACCACATAACGCTCATAGCGTAATGTGGTAAACAAAACCGCGAGACTCCCCAAGGGAAGTCTCGCGACGAATCATGTTTGTTTTTATTCAACTTGATATTTCTCGAAAGTACCGCTTGCGCGAGCATCGCACTCGGCGGTTATGAGCGCGCCCGATTCGACATACTCACATTCAAGAACGGTTGCAAGACGGTAGATATCAGCAACAACACCTGCCTCGGAATGAGGTATGAGAAGCTTGAGCTTTTTCTTTCCGCTTGCGACAAGCTCATCGAGACGTTCGAGAAGCACGTCAGTGCCCTCGCCGCTTTTTGCGGAAATCTCGATACTGCCCATAGGAAACGGTACGTCACGGAACGCAACGTCGCATTTGTTGAACACCTCGACGATTGGTTTATCGCCTGCGCCGAGTTCTTCGATAAGCGTTTTCGTAACCGCACGCTTGCGCTCGCGCTCGGTCAATTCCTCGCTCGCATCGGTAATAATGATAATATAATCAGCGTATTTGAGTTCTTCAAGCGTGGATTTGAACGCTTTTACGAGGTGAGTCGGGAGTCGGTCGATAAATCCGACCGTATCGGTAAGGAGTATCTCCGCACCGCTCGGGAGAGTGAGCCGTCTTGTGGTCGGGTCGAGCGTTGCAAAAAGCTTGTCCTCAGCGAGTATACCCGCATCGGTCAAGGTGTTGAGAAGCGTGGATTTTCCTGCGTTCGTATATCCGATGATTGCCGCGGATTTCATTCCCGAGCGGCTCCGCGACGCGCGTTTTACAGCTCGTGTACGCTCGATATCGGCAAGTTCCTCGGAGAGCGCCGCGATACGTCTCTTGATATGACGGCGGTCGCTTTCGAGCTTCGACTCGCCGGGGCCTCGAGTACCGATACCGCCGCCGAGACGCGAAAGCTCTTTTCCGCGTCCGGTAAGGCGCGGTGCAGTATAGCGCAGACAGGCAATCTCGACCTGAAGTTTACCCTCGCCCGTAACGGCATGGAGCGCAAAGATGTCGAGAATCAGCATCGTGCGGTCGATAACTCGGGTTTTTATTTCATCCTCGAGGTTCGCAATCTGGGACGGGGTGAGCTCGTTATCAAAAACAACGAGAGAGATGTTTCCGTCCGCTTCGACGAAGTCGGCAACCTCTTTCACCTTTCCGCTTCCGATATAAGTCGCTTTGTCGGGGGTGGCGCGGTTCTGAACAATGCGCGCAACCTCCTCGCCGCCCGCAGTCTCGAGCAAGCCGCGAAGCTCGTCCAGAGAGCGCATGCATTTTTCATATTCATCGGTCGTCGAGACAGAAACGAGGATTGCTCTGCCCGAGCCGTTTTTAAATTCTTCGGTTAAGTTCGTGTTCTCTGTCATAAAACCTCCGTACGAAATCACCCCAATAAGTCTATCGACTTCTCGGGAAGTTCGCAAAAAAGAAAGCGGTACTTGAGTACCGCTTTGCAATTCGAATTACGTTACAATTAGTCGAGGTTGAACTTCTTCTTGAACTTGTCAACACCTCCGCCTGCATCAACAAACTTCTGTTTGCCGGTGAAGAAGGGGTGGCACTTAGAGCATATATCAACCTTGAGATTTTCCTTTACGGACTTGGTAACATATTCTGCGCCGCAAGCACACTTGATGGTAGTGGTCTTGTAGTCGGGATGGAGATCCTGCTTCATTTTTAATTCCTCTCTTTCGTATGATGAAGGAGCACATCGCTCCGTTATTTCGCAATCTAAAGTATATCACGTCAAGAGGAAAATTGCAATACCTTTTTTCGTATTTTTTATATTTTTTTCAAAACTGTAAATTCGTCGGTGTTTAGGGTTGAAATCAAAGCATTTTCATATTATAATATACCCTGTAATTTTGTTTATACTCGAGGATTTTTTTGATGAAGATTACTTATCTCGGAACGGCGGCGGCAGAGGGTTGGCCCGCGTTGTTCTGTAATTGCGAATACTGCAAAAGAGCCAAATCTCTCGGCGGAAAAAACATACGCACGCGCTCGCAGGCACTCATAAACGACGATCTTCTTATTGATTTCCCCACCGAC
>JAZRRU010000008.1:0-4867 GCA_045651025.1 Eubacteriales bacterium | reverse complement strand
TTCGCAAATTGATGTCATTTTCGAAGTCTTTGAGATAGGGATCAATTTCAAGAATCTTGTACATACCGACACCTCATTAATTTTTATTTGCGTTTACTATAAGTTTATTATACTATATCCGACAGTAAAATTCCATCATTTTTTGCGAATTCATTTAATATTTTTAAGTTATTGACAAACGCAAAAAGTTGTGGTATAGTATATCTCGCTTGATAGACGGCCCGTTAGTCAAGTGGCCAAGACGTCGCCCTCTCACGGCGAAGGCAGGGGTTCGACTCCCCTACGGGTCACCAAGAAACAAACTCCGATTTTTCGGGGTTTGTTTTTTTATGCGCACAAAGTAAGGGGGGGTCGAAGGGCGCGTGTTGAATGACAGTCCGGGGGACTGTCAGACCGCGCCACAGCTCCGTCAGCAGACGGGCGACTCCCCTACGGGACACCAAGAAACAAACTCCGATTTTTCGGGGTTTGTTTTTTTATGTAAAAACGAACAAAAAAATAGTGCATAAAAATATACTTATAATTCCAAAAAAGTGATGGAAATTTAAAAAGAGATATAGTATAATAAACTTATAGTAAACGCAAATAAAAATTAATGAGGTGTCGGTATGTACAAGATTCTTGAAATTGATCCCTATCTCAAAGACTTCGAAAATGACATCAATTTGCGAATGGACAACTATCACGCAAAGCGAAAAGAGCTTCTCGGAAGAAAGAGATCGCTTTCTTCCTTTGCGAACGGACATAACTATTTCGGATTCCACCGTGTAAAGGGCGGTTGGGTCTACCGTGAGTGGGCACCTGCCGCCGAGGCGATGTACCTCACGGGCGATTTCAACGGCTGGGATCTTTATGCCTGCCCGATGCAAAAGCTCGAAAACGGCGTTTTTGAGGTCGAGCTGAAAGGCAGAGATGCGCTCGTCGAGGGTCAGAAGGTTCAGGCAATCATCATACATAACGGCGAAACTCTGCGCCGTATACCGCTTTATGCAACGCGCGTCGTCCAAGATCCCGAAAACCATCTCTGGTGCGCCGAGATCGAAGAACCGAACGCCGACTTCGACTGGACTGACGAGGGATTCGTTCCCGCAAAGGTTCCGTTGATTTATGAGTGTCATATAGGCATGGCGCAGGATAAATACGGCATCGGAACCTATGACGAGTTCCGTGAGAATATACTCCCGAGAATCAAAGACCTCGGATATAACACGATTCAGATAATGGCGATTATGGAGCACCCCTATTACGGTTCGTTCGGTTATCAGGTGTCGAACTTCTTCGCCGCTTCGTCGCGCTATGGCAAGAGCGACGGGCTTAAACGCCTCATAAACACCGCCCACGAAATGGGCATAACCGTGCTTCTCGACGTCGTTCATTCCCACGCGGTAAAGAACACGAACGAGGGACTTAACGAGTTCGACGGAACGGACTATCAGTTCTTCCATGTCGGCGAAAAGGGCAACCACGGTGCATGGGGCACGAAGCTTTTCAACTACGGCAAGAACGAGGTTATCCACTTCCTGCTCTCCAACCTCAAATACTGGATGGAGACCTTCCATTTTGACGGATTCCGTTTTGACGGCGTAACCTCGATGCTTTACAACGACCACGGACTCGGAAGTGCGTTTTCGAGCTATGCGATGTATTTCTCGATGAATACCGACGTCGAATCGGTTACATATCTCCAGCTTGCAAACGAGCTTATCCACGACCTCAACCCGAACGCGCTCACGATCGCCGAGGATATGTCGGGTATGCCCGGCATGTGCATCCCGATCGAGGACGGCGGAATCGGGTTCGACTTCCGTCTTTCGATGGGCGTTCCCGACCTTTGGATAAAGCTCTTGAAAGAATACAAGGACGAGGATTGGGATATTCTCAAGGTCTGGTATGAGCTTATCGGACGCCGTCCGCAGGAAAAGAACATCGGCTATGCCGAGTCGCACGATCAGGCGCTCGTCGGCGACAAGACGATTATGTTCCGCCTCTGCGATGCGGATATGTATACAGGAATGAACAAGCTCGGCGGAAACGCGGCGGTCGATCGCGGCGTTGCGCTCCACAAGATGATCCGACTTCTTACCGCAACGGTTGCGGGCGAGGGTTATCTCAACTTTATGGGCAACGACTTCGGTCATCCCGAGTGGATCGATTTCCCGCGTGAGGGTAACGGCTGGAGCTATCATTACTGCCGCCGTCAGTGGAATCTTGTCGATAACGATTTGTTGCGTTATTGCGAGCTCAACGACTTCGACCGCGCGATGATATCGCTCGTGACGAACGAAAATCTCCTCGAAAAGACCGCGGAGAGCAGATGGCTTCATCAGGACGATAAGATCATCATGTATAACAAGGGCGACGTTATTTTCGCCTTCAATTTCCACCCGAACAAGTCGTTCGACGGCTATTTTGTTCCTGTTCTCTCCGAGGGTGATTATGAAGTGATTCTTTCGACTGACGACAGCGTTTTCGGCGGGTACGACAGAGTTGATAAGGAATATGTCTACAAAGCCGAAAGAACCCCCGGCGATTGGAAGGGATTCAAGTGCTATCTCCCGTCGAGAAGCGCAATAGTATTTAAGAAGGTATAAAAATGCAGGATTTTGTTTATTACACTCCGACGAAGGTCTTTTTCGGACGCGATACCGAAAAAGAGGTCGGTAGGATAATCAAGGACTACGGATACAAAAAAATAATGCTTCAGTACGGAAAAGGAAGCATCAAAAAAAGCGGACTTTATGACGTTATCGTTGCTTCGCTTAACGAGCAGGGAATCGAGTTCGTCGAGATGGGCGGTGTCGAGCCGAACCCGAAGGTTGCGTTCGTGCGCGAGGCAGTAAAGGTCGCGCGCGAAGAAAACGTCGAGCTTATCCTCGCCGTCGGCGGAGGAAGCGTTCTCGACTCGTCGAAAACAACGGCAATCGGCGTTATGAACGACGCTGATATCTGGGATATTATTACGGGGAAAGCAAAAGCAGAGTCGGCGCTTCCCGTCGGATGCGTTCTCACGATTTCCGCTGCAGGAAGCGAGATGAGTCAGTCGGCGGTGCTCACGAATACCGAGCTCAATATGAAGCGCGGTCTGGGCAGTGAGCTCAACCGATGCAAATTCGCTATCAGCAACCCCGAGTTGACCTACACGGTCGATAAATACCAAACGGCTTGCGGTATCGTCGATATTATGGCGCATACGATGGAGAGATATTTCACTCCGTTCGAGCCGACCGACCTCACCGACCGACTTTCCGAGGGACTTTTGAAATCGGTCATGACCGCGGGAACGGTTCTTATGACCGAGCCCGAGAACTATGAAGCACGTGCAAATATGATGTGGGCATCGAGCTTATCGCACAACAACCTGACGGGTTGCTTCCGACAGAACGCGCTTGCTGTTCACCAGCTCGAGCACGCGCTCAGCGGTGAATTTGACCATATCGCCCACGGCGCAGGACTTGCCGTTCTTTTCCCTGCATGGGGCAGATACGTCTACAAGACGAACGCGCCGCGTTTTGCACAGTTTGCACGACGTGTTTTTGACGTGACCGAAGAAGACGATTTGACAGCGGCAAAGCTCGGTATCGAAAAGATGGCGGAATATTTCGCCTCGATCGGAATGCCGACGAAGCTTTCCGACTTCGGAATCGAAAACGTTGCCGACCGCCTCGCCGATCTCTGTACGTTCGGCAGAACGCGCACGGTCAACAGCCAGATAACGCTCGGTTACGACGAGATAAAAGCAATTTTCGAAAGCTGTTATTAAGAGAAAAAGAGAGGTGTCAAAACCTCTCTTTTTTGCATGCGTATTTCTCTCTCGTTGCGTTGCCGCCGCGGATATGCCGTTCGGCGCGGTTTTTTGCGAGGACGGACTCGATTGCTTTGTGAAGCTCGCCGTCGATATATTTGAGCCGAACCGTGAGGTCTTTATGTACCGTGCTTTTGCTTACTCCGAACTTTTCTGCTGCCGTGCGTACCGTGGCGCCCGAGGCGGAAACGTACTCCGCGATCCTTTTTACTCTTTCGCTTATCTCATCGATCATTACAATCACTCCAAAACGCTGATTAGTCCATATATATGATGAAAAGTTCAAAAAAATTTCAATCATTTATCTTAATAAAGCGGTTCATCGTATTGACATAAAGAGCGAAAAATGGTATTATTACGGTGTATGATTGTAGGATGAAAAACTGTGATCATTTGACGTTTACTTACTTGGAGGTGTTCACGCTGGGTAGGATAATTTTTGTTACGGGCTTTAAGGGCGGTGTCGGAAAGACGACCGTCTCGGCAAACATCGCGTCGACGTTGTTTGCGCTCGGTAAAAAGGTACTTGTTATTGACGGTGACTTCGGCATGCGCTGTATGGATATGGTGCTCGGTCTCGAGAGCGAGACGCTGTTTGATTGCAGCGACGTTCTTGCGGGACGTTGCTCGCCTGCGGCGGCGATGTGCGAGGTTGGCGGTATGTCGGGATTCTCGTTCATACCCGCGCCGATGAATATGGGCGACGAAAGGTTTCCCCAGTCCGCTTTCGCAAAGCTTTTTGCGGAAGTCAGGGACGAGTTTGATTATATTATCGTCGATTCCCGCGCGGAGATGACCGATTATTATATGTCTTTTGCGGGTCAGGCAGACGAGGCGGTTATCGTTACGCTTCACCAGTCGACTTCCGTCCGTGCGGCGGAGAAAACGGCGGCGCGCCTTTCCGCTATGGGCATAAAAGAGCTTTCGCTTGTTGTCAACGGTTACCGTGAGAATTTTGCCGAAAAGGGAAGATTACCCGATATCATCGATATCATCAATCGCTCGTCCGTGCGTCTGCTCGGAGTCGTTCCCTATTGCGAAAAGCTTCAGGCATCGCAGGAGGCG
>JAZRRU010000007.1:0-19225 GCA_045651025.1 Eubacteriales bacterium | reverse complement strand
CATGATCGTTTACGGCGCCGACGGTATTGCAAGACGCTTTACCGAATCTGCCTGGGCGCTGAAGCTCCCCGACATTACTGTTTCCGGCGCTACGCTGAACAGCGATAAGACCGCTTACGTTGGCAATCCCGGCAGCTCCGTTACTTTGAAGGCGCCGATTGATACCACCAATGCACAGGTTGCTGCAGATAAGATCGCAGCAAGTGATATTGCAGGATGGTATAAAATCGCTTATGACACGAAAGGAAATCCTGTTTACAGCAATGCACCGGGAGAGTGGAATGGTGCTTCTGTAACATTGAAAGAAAACGGCACCTACTGCTACGCAGCTTACGACCGTGACGGCAATTTGGTCTACTCCAAGCCCGTAAAGGTGGAGTTCAATGCCGAAGCTTACGGCATCGGCATCAAGAAGTCCAACGACTACATCTTCACCGTTTACAACAACGGAAGCATTCCCCAGTCCCTGTCCATCACGGCTACCTACGGTAGCTCCGTAACAGAGGGCAACATCCGCTGGGCGATCCAGAGCTACCCTCAGGGTATGAGCAATTCTGACTTTACCTACGTCAATGCTCACGGTAATGCTTCCATCAGCTTCCAAAAGCTGTTTAAGGACGTCAAAACCATCGTTCCCGGCAACTACTTGGTGATGGCTTACGTCGTAAAAGACGGCCAGTATCTGACCGCTTCCAATGCGGTAACGGTTGAAGTGGGTCGTATCGCTGACTTCATGGATATCACCGATGATGCAGGCAAGGTTCTCAGCGGCAAGACCATGGAAGGCCCCTATGTGGGCAACACCATGAAGCTCAACTGCGTACCCGGTAACGGTGCCAGCGCGCCTTCCGTCTATACCGTGAATTGGAAGGTAGAATCCCTTGTTGGTACCAACGTAGCTACCATTGACAGCAACGGTGTGCTTACCATCAACAAGCCCGGTCAGATCAAGGTGACTGCCACCGCAACGGTAGGCGCCGGTCAGCACCAGCTCACGAACAATATACAGACGGTAATTCTCAATATCCCCATCACCGAAGTGGAAGTAACCTTGGGTACACCTACTGTCGGCGGCGATCCTTCCAAGATCGCATCCGTTCCCGCAGATGCGCCTTATAAGCTGGTTTATAGTAATAACGACTGGGTAAGCGGTGTAAGCACTACAGGCGAATTTTACGGAAACAGAATTCCTGAACTTTCGGTAGATATCGCACCGAAGGACGGCTATGTGTTCCCGGCACGCCAGCTATATTTGGATATTTCTGATAAAGCTTGGTACACCTATGCAGATGATATCGTTGTAAAAGTAAACGGCAAAGCTTATAATTTCCGTAATTTCGAAAAGACCTATACCTACGGTTCCACCGAGTATGGAAAAGATTATAACGGTACCTTCTGGGATCCTCAGGAGATCAACTTCTATTGGAAGTGGGATAGATTGATCGATCCCACTCACACCTATCTGGATTACGTAAATCTGACGGTTCCGATTCCGGCTGTAGGCGACGACGGCGACCTTGCTCCCGATGACGAGTACGCTTGGGCGGTGCCTGAGTGTACCAATACCGATGCGATCTATTCTTGGGTGAACGACAACGGTATCTACAAGGTTTCCGGCGATTATCTAAACGATAACGATAAGTCCAACGATAATGCTGTAAAAATGGAAGATGGCGAAACCTTCCAAACGGGTCAGATGTATCGTGCGAATATCTATTTCAGCACGACCAATAAGAGTAACACCACATATTTTGGTAAAAACGTCACCTTGAGAATCAACGGTACGCCCTGCCGGTTGGTAGACCTTTATGACTCTACCGACGTGGAAGGTGATACAAACGGTATCGCTTACTACTACTTCATGCCTACCGCACCGATTCAGACCATTGATATGCTTTGGATCGACGATCTGTATGCACCTGTAGGTTATCAGAAGCCTGCAACAGCTGACGATATCACCGAGTTCTCCACCAACTTCCTCGTTGGAGACGAAGTTTACGTGACTCGTCTGACCTGGTTCCTCGATAGCAATAACAACAATGTTCTTGACAGCGGAGAGGATTCTACGGAATTCTTCAATGCAGACGGTTCCTTCATTGCGGGTCTCCGCTATAGCGTGTACCTCGAGCTGGAAGCTCGTGACCGTGACGACGACGGCAAGGGCGACTTCGTGAAGTTTGCTGACAATGCAAAGATCTATCTCAGCAGTCAGAGCAATGCGCAGATGACCGGCAATCAGAACGGCGCGGTTTACAAGTTCCCCGCGGCAACTGTTCCTCAGTATGCTGTTACCGCAGATGTTGCACAGGTTCTTATTGAACTTGAAGAAAACTACTCCGGCAGACCGATCAAGACGGTAAACTTTACCAGCGTCGGTACGAATCCCATCACTTCCATCACGGCAGAAGCCGCAGATGCTACGCTCTTGCAGGTTAATGCACACGGCATGAGCATCAATGTTCTGCCTGCCGACTACGGCTTGGCAAAGGGTACTTATAATACCTACGTTGTGATTAAGGACGATGGCGGCAACGTGCTTACCACCGTTCCCGTAACCATCACCGTTGGTGTTGAGGAAGAAGTTACACCCGATTATAGCCTCGGCGACATCGACGACGACGGCGCGATTACTACTGCCGATTACATCTTTGTAAAACGTGCGTTTATGGGTACGTATACACTAAAAGATACGGAACGTTTGGCGGCTGATATCGACAAAGACAATGCAATTACCACGGCTGACTATATCTTCGTAAAACGTGCATTTATGGGTACGTACGATATAAACGGCTAACCGATAAATCTCAAAACAAAAAAGGGCATCATCTTGATGCCCTTTTTGTATGCTTTTAATCTTTTATTTCCCAATCGATCTCGGTCATACCGACACTTCTCAAAAATTCGTTGCATTTCGAAAAATGCTTGCAGCCGAAAAAGCCGTTGTACGCCGAAAGAGGACTCGGGTGCACGGTCTCGAGAATTTTGTGGTGCGTGCCCGTGATAAGATTCTTTTTCGCCCTTGCATAACCGCCCCAGAGTATAAAAACGATGGGCTCGGGTCTTTCGTTAAGAAGCGATATCGCGCGGTCGGTAAAGATCTCCCAACCCTTGTTGCGGTGGCTTCCTGCGCTTGCGGAACGTACGGTAAGTACGCTGTTGAGAAGCATAACGCCGTTTTTTGCCCAGCTCGTAAGCTCGCCGTGGCTCGGCGGAACGATTCCGAGGTCAGATTGCAGTTCTTTGAATATATTAACTAATGAAGGCGGTTTTTCGACACCTTTCTGCACGGAGAAACAAAGTCCGTGCGCCTGACCTGCGCCGTGATAGGGGTCCTGCCCGATAATTACCGCGCGTATGTCCTTGTAGTCGGTGTAGCGAAAAGCGTTGAAGATATCGTTCATATCGGGATAAATCGGAACGCCCGATTTCAGATATTCGTTTTTCAAAAACTCGCGCAATTTGACATAATATTCTTTTTCCGCCTCGGGAGCGAGAAGCTCGTCCCAGCCGTTTCCGAATTTGAACATAAATAACTCCTTCGCTGTTATAAATACATTCTACCATAAATTGAAATAAAATCAATAATTTTGATTGACAAACGTAAAAAATGGGATTATATTAAAAGTAATAACGAATTTTTTAAAAAAGAGGTGAGATCAGAATGGAATCCGGACGAAGTAGCGGCATAAAACCCAAAAGTATTTGCGCAGTCGGAGGAAGCTCGGTCTCGCTTTTTCTGTCTGCGTAATCGATTTTGAGTTTTTGCCGAGTCCAAGACCATTCCCGATTTTCGGGAGAGAAAGGAAACGGCTGTTATGGAACCGAAAGAATTTTACGAACGCGTAGCCGAGCTTCTTGAGAAGAGCGACTACCAGACTCTCCGTACGTTGCTCAACGAATCCGAGCCGTACGACCTCGCGCATCTCTGCGAGGAGCTTGACGAAAAAGTGCTTCCGCTCGTTTTTCGTCTTATTACAAAAGATATTGCTGCCGAATGCTTTGCGGAAATGGACCCTGAGATTCAGGAGCTTCTCATCCGCCGTATGACCGATGCCGAGCTGAAAGCCATGCTCGACGAGATGTTCATCGACGATACCGTTGCGATGATCGAGGAAATGCCCGCGAACGTTGCCACGAGAATCCTCGAGAACTCCGATCCCGAGTCGCGCCATCAGATCAACGAGATTCTCAACTATCCGAAGGACAGCGCAGGCAGTATTATGACTGTCGAATACGTCCGTCTTGACCGTAATATGAGCGTTGCCGACGCTTTTGCGCGCATACGCCGCGTCGGTATGGAAAAGGAAACGATCTATACCTGCTACGTTACAAACTCCGACCGAACGCTCGTCGGTGTCGTTACGGCGATGGACCTTATGCTGAACGAAACGGATACCCTTATTTCCGAAATAATGGAAACGAACGTTATCTACGCTACTACCGATGAGGATAGGGAATCCGTCGTTTTGAAGTTCAGCGACTATAACTTCCTTGCGCTTCCCGTTGTTGATAAAGGCAACCGTCTTGTCGGTATCGTTACCGTCGACGACGCGTTTGACGTTGCTGTGGAAGAAGCGACCGAGGACGTCGAAAAAATGGCGGCGATCACCCCGTCCGATAAGCCCTACCTTCGTGTCGGTGTTTTCGAGACGTGGCTGAACCGAATCCCGTGGCTTATGATATTGATGCTCTCCGCGACCTTCACAAGTGCGATCATGTCGGGATATGAGGAATCGCTGAGCAAGCTCGTTATATTGACTTATTTCATCCCGATGCTTATGGGTACTGCCGGTAACGCAGGCGGTCAGACCTCGGTTACGATAATCCGCGCGCTCTCGCTCGGGGATGTCGAAACCGCGGACATTTTCCGCATAATGTGGAAAGAGCTTCGCGTTTCGCTCCTTTGCGGTCTTGCGCTTGCTGTTGTCGGTTACGGAAAAGCAGTCTGGCTTGACGGTGCGGAACCGCTCGTTGCACTTGTCGTTTCGATAACGCTTGCCGCAACCGTTCTGCTCGCGAAAGTTGTGGGATGCTTCTTCCCGATTGCTATCAAACAACTCGGCTTCGACCCTGCTGTTGTTGCAAGCCCGTTTATTACAACCGTCGTCGACGCTCTCGCGCTCGTCGTCTATTTCGCGGTTGCAACCGCAGTTATACCGAATATATAATAAGAAAAGAGAGGAATCATTCCTCTCTTTTTTGTTTGCAGTATTAAGTGTTGAGATTGGTTGTATGTTTTTTAATTAAAAATAAAACAAATCTTCAAACTTTTTATCCAACGCAATGCATAAAATCAATGCTAATTTTGCCGTAGGGTTGAACTGTCCCGTTTCTATCGAACTGATAGTATTTCGAGATACCCCCACCATATCCGCTAATTGCTGTTGGGACAATTTTGCTTCTGCTCGGGCTTCTTTTAAATTGTTTTTTAAAATAAGAGAATCTTCCATATCTTCACCCGATGTTTTCCAATATGTATACAATGAAGTGCAATACTAAAACGATTCCCCACATAACAGAAAGTCCGATATCCATTCTTTTTTTCAGTTTGATGGCATTGATAACATCTTTTGAAAACATCATGCCGGAATATATTATCCAAATCATAGATATGCTTCTGTCAAAAACGCTTTCGATGATTACCAACAGCATGCATATAATGGCACCGATGGAGGCACTTGTGGCGTACGCGCGAAGGCGGATATCGCGCTCTCTTTCATCGCCGTTTTTGTTTTCGTTACGGCTCTTTGCTAAAATATCATTTTTATTCATAACAAAACTCCTTTGTTGAATCTTCTAAAAAGACATGGATTTTTTTATTATTGTAACGCTAAGAGAACCATGCCGACAAAACAAGCAAGACCAAATACAATACCTATTAACGCTTGGATCAATCTAACACTTTCTTTGGTACGGATAAAATGGTAAAGGCGATGACTCCCCATCATTGAAAAATATACCGCCCACGCCGAAAGACCGAGCAACGGTTCCTCCACGATTCTCGAAAAAACAACGACGATTATGGACAATATTCCGCCAACAGCCATGCCTATTCGAGAGCCGTTGGCTAATATCTGCAACTCTCGTTCGTCATCTTTTCCTTCGTTTTCTTTTCTGCTCTTATTCAAAATTTCTTCCTTGTTCATAACAAAACTCCTTTGCCAAGTTTTCTGTGCATGAATGCATTATATCATTGACAACAAAACTTGTCAATAGGTTTTGCAAAGTTTTCTTTGCAAATGTTTGAAAACAGTAAGTCGTTTGAAGTTTATATATTTTTGATCCTGCATCTTTAGGATGAATTTATCCTAAAAATATATGTAAAAACGAATAACAAAAAGAGAGGAATCGTTCCTCTCTTTTTTTGTTTGCAGTATTACGCCGCAAGTTTTGCTGATTCCCGATCAACCGAAACGTCGTAGGCACTTTTAAGCATATTTTCGATACAAATGCCGTAACCGTGTTGGGGGTCATTTACAAGGACGTGCGTGATCGCGCCGATGAGCTTACCGTCCTTGATTATCGGACTGCCCGACATGCCCTGAACGATACCGCCCGTCGTGTCGAGAAGCCTTTCGTCGGTGACCTTTACGAGAAAGTTCTTCGTGCTCCCCGAGCCGCGATAGATATGCTCGATCTCGACCTCGTATTCTTCGATGCCCTTATCGGAAACCGTCGTGAGAATATGCGCCTTGCCCTCGGTCAGTTCGCTCCGCGAACCGATTGGAATCGCGGTCATCGAAGGTCTCGGAACTTTCGAAAACCGTCCAAAAACGCCTTCCTCGGCGTTGTCCCAAAGCTCACCCGTTTTCGTTCTTCCGAAATCGCCGTGAAGCTCGCCGGGGGCATTCTTTTCGCTTTTTACGACGTCCGTGATATTGACGTCAACGACCGTGCCTTTCGCGAGCGGAAGAAGCATTCCCGTTTCGGAATCATAGATCCCGTGACCTAGTCCGCCAAAATCGTTCGTTTCGGGATCGATAAACGTAACCGTGCCGATACCCGCCGTCGAATCACGCACGAGAATACCGATTCGAAAAGCTCCGTTTTCGGTATCGCGCACGGGCGTGACCGAAACAGTCTTCTCCTCGCCGTTGCGTAAGATAGCGAGAACGATGGGCTTTCCTCCGCTTCCTGCGATAAGCTCGGTGAGCTCGTTCGCCGAGTCGAACTCCTGCCCGCCTGCACGCACAATGATATCACCTGCGCTCAGTCCGCAATCCTTTGCGGGAGAAACGATGCCCGATGCCGTCTCGACTCCCGTCGTGCCGAGAACAATAACTCCGTCTGTAAAAAACTTAACGCCGAACGCCATCCCGCCGGGGATGAGCGTTTCGATGTTTCCCGATGCCGTTTCAACACCTTTTGCATCCGCAGTCGGCGCGCTGAACATAAAAAGCGCGATAACTGCCGATAATACTGCAAGAATCTTCTTTGACTTTCTGTTCATTTCTGCATCCTGTCTTTTTTGATTGATTTTGCATCAGAATTAATTTGCGCAAAAAAGCTTTTTATATGACAGGTAAAAAAATCAAGACGCTTTTTTTGAAAAAATTAACGGCAAAAACGCCTCCAAGAGACAAAAAGTATAATTTTGTTAATAAAAACATTCGACATAAAAATTAAAAAACGGTCAAAAATCCCGTGTAATTTCTTTTTTTATACAAAAGACAATTTTCGACATTGTTCGACAAAAATTTCGCCGAAAAACAGCCGAAAAACGCCGTGTGGGCGGAATCAAAGGGCAAAAAGGCGAAAAATGTAGTACGAAAGTTCGCCAAAACCGCTTATTTTTATCGAAAATCTATTGCTTGTTTATGTTTTTGTGTGTTAAAATACCCTCACAGAAAATTAACATACAAGGAGTTACATTATTATGGAAAAAGCGAGGGTGCTCGTAGCAGACAGCAACAGTGAATTCAGAAGTCAATGTGTCCAGAGTCTCAGAAGACAGGATATAGAAGTTGTGGCGGAAGCCGCTGACGGTCAGGAAGCGTTTTCGAAAATGGCGAGAATGAAGCCGAACGTCGTTATCTCCGACCTTTACCTCGGAAAGATCGACGGCGTTGGGCTCATAAAAACGGCAAAGAAGCAGATGCCCGACGATTTTCCCGCGTTCATCATGCTTTCCTCTTTCCCGAGCCAATCTCATTTTGAGGAATGCTGTGAGGCGGGCGCGGCTTACTGTATGATAAAACCGATAGATTTCATCGCTCTCGGCGACCGTGTGAAGCGTCTTGCGGACAAGGGCCGCCGCCGCGGAACCGCGAACGTTCCCGGAAAAGCCGAGACCGATCTCGAGTCGCAGGTCACGAAAATAATCCACCAGATAGGCGTCCCCGCACATATAAAGGGCTATCAATACTTACGCACTGCGATAATCATGACGATCAACAACACCGACGTCATAAATTCCGTCACGAAGGTGCTCTATCCGTCGGTTGCGAAGCAGTACGGCACGACGAGCTCGCGCGTTGAACGTGCTATCCGCCATGCAATAGAGGTTGCTTGGGACCGCGGAGACCTTGACGTTCTTAACTCTTTCTTCGGATATACCGTTCAGAATTCGCGCGGAAAACCCACGAATTCCGAATTCATCGCCATGATTGCCGACAACCTTCGCTTGAAGAATAAATCTTACGCAAACGTATAAATTTTCAAAAAGTTCCGTCTGTAAAGGCGGACTTTTTATTTTATATTTCGGATGATCGCGCATGGGGGATATATCCCCTTAATATAAATGATTATAACCCCCATAATAATAAAAGTCAATAGGGAGGTTATAATCTATGATAAAATTTGACAAATTGTGGAAAACTCTCGAATCAAAAGGGAAGTCGACGTATTGGCTTCGCGAAAAGTGCGGCATAGACAGCAAAACCGTAAGACGCTTGAAAGCGAATGAAAATATGGAAACGAAAACGCTCGACAAACTCTGTTCCGCGCTCGATTGCCGTATCGAAGATATAGTTGAATATATTAAAGATTGACTCTTTGTATCTTATAGGTGATAATATGAGCGTTAAAGATGTTGTTGCAAAAAGATTCAAGGATATTTGTGACGAGAGAAATATAAAATATAACGAACTTGCGAATATTTCGGGTGTAACACCCTCGACGGTTTACAGCTTGCTCGATCCTTCAAGAAGGAACGTTTCTGTTGCTACCGTGAAGAAATTGTGCGACGGTCTTGATATAACTCTCGGCGAATTTTTCTCGTGCGAGGATTTTGATTCGCTCGAACAGGAAATACGTTGAAAATACCTGTATATATTGATGAAAAACCTTAAAAAAACCTCTTGACAAGAGTGGTAATTTGTGTTAAACTTGCATTTGCCGCATGTATGGGGTTTTTGAAGTTGCGCAAGCACACCTCCTCGCAGCGAGTCTTAACGAAAGGAATTGGTGCTTACAAATGTTTGCAATCGTGGAAACAGGCGGAAAGCAGTACAAGGTTAGCGAAGGCGATATCATCTTTGTTGAAAAGCTCGGTATCGAAGAAGGCGAAACCTACACCTTTGAAAAGGTTCTTGCTGTCGCTGACGATAACGGTTTTGTTGCAGGCAACCCTGTTGTTAACGCTACCGTTACCGCAAGTGTTGTAAAGAATGGTAAAGGCAAGAAGCTTCACATCATTCGCTACAAACCCAAGAAGGATTCCAAGAAGCACATGGGTCACAGACAGCCCTATACCAAGCTTCAGATCCTCAGCATCTCTAAATAAGCGATGATAATCGCGACGTTCCTTAAAAAGAACGGAAATTACTGCGGTTTTCATATCTGTGGACATTCCGGCTACTCCGAAGAGGGAAGCGATATCGTATGTGCCGCCGTCAGCTCGATGGCGATGCTCGCGATCAACACGATTTCCGATGAGTTTGGCATTTCTGCCGAGCTGAATGTGGATGAAGACGGACCGGTTATCGACTTCAAGTTGAAAACCGATGACAGATATGCCTCCGCGCTTATCTCGGGATTCGCAAGAGAAATCGCGGCTCTCGAAAGCGACTTTCCGGACAACGTCCGTTTGGTCGAGAATTAAAATTATCGAAAGGAGCTCATAACCATGCTCAGATTGTCTATTCAGTTCTTTGCACATAAAAAAGGTGTTGGTTCTACCAAGAACGGTCGTGACAGTGAGTCCAAGCGTCTTGGCGTTAAGAGACAGGACGGTCAGTTTGTTACTGCCGGCAACATCCTCATGCGCCAGAGAGGCACCAAGATTCATCCCGGCGTAAACGTCGGCCGCGGCTCCGACGACACCCTTTTCGCTCTCATCGACGGTACTGTAAAGTTCGAACCGATGGCAGGCGGAAGAAAGAAAGTCAGCGTATACGCTGTAAACGCAGACTAGTTTATGCAACTGTAAAGAGTTAGTCGGGTATAATAAACCCGACTGCTCTTTATTTTTTTTACACCCGAAATCAAGGAGGTTTTGCCGTGTTTATCGATAAAGCTACAATATATATAAAAGCCGGTGACGGAGGAAACGGATGCGTTTCGTTCCGCCGTGAAAAATACGTCGCAAAAGGCGGTCCCGACGGAGGAGACGGCGGACGCGGAGGTAACGTGGTTTTCGTCGTTGCCGAAGGCGAAAATACGCTTCTCAACTTCAAATACCGTCGTAAGTTTGTCGCGCCCAACGGTGCCGACGGACTGGCAAAAAGATGTCACGGAAAAGGCGGCGCAGACCTCGAGATTCCCGTTCCTCCGGGAACGATCCTGCGTGATCCCGAAAGCGGACTCGTCATTCACGATATGTCCGACGGTCTCCCGTTCATCGCCGCAAAAGGCGGAAAAGGCGGTTGGGGTAACTCCCATTTTGCCACGCCTACCCGTCAGGTACCGCGTTTTGCAAAAAGCGGTACGAAAGGTGCGGAACGCAACATCACGCTCGAGCTCAAAATGCTTGCCGACGTCGGATTGGTCGGATTCCCGAACGTAGGGAAGTCCACCTTGCTTTCCGAGGTTTCTTCGGCAAGACCGAAAATCGCAAATTACCATTTCACAACGCTGTCTCCGAACCTCGGCGTTGTAACTGTTTATGATAAAAGCTTCGTTATGGCGGATATCCCCGGTCTTATCGAGGGCGCGTCCGACGGACTCGGTCTCGGTCACGACTTCCTTCGCCATATCGACCGTTGCCGTCTTATTCTTCATATTTTCGATATCTCCGCAAGCGAACGCGAGGATCCGCTTGAGGATATCATGAAGATCAATTCCGAGTTGGAAAAATACAGCCCCGAGCTTGCCTCGAGGCCTCAGATATTGGTTGGTAACAAGATCGACCTCGGCTATTCCGAGGAACATCTCGACCGCGTCAAGAAATATGCCGAAGAAACGGGAAGCGAGCTCTTCCTTATTGCAGGCGGTCTTGACGAGGGCGTTGCCGATCTTATGAAAGCCGTCTCGAAAAAACTCGCCGAGCTTCCTCCGATGATATACTATGAGGAAGAATACGTTGAGCTTCCCGAGACGAACGATACTTCCGTCTCCGTTGAAGTAAAAGACGATGTGTTCGTCGTTACGGGCGAATGGCTCATCCGCCTCTGTAACGATATCAACTTTGATGACTATGAGTCGCTTCAGTATTTCCAGAAAGTCCTTCGCGATAAAGGCGTCATAAAAGCGCTTGAGGACGCGGGCGTTCAGGAAGGCGATACCGTTGCGATCTACGACATCGAGTTTGAGTTTATGTATTAATCGAAAATACTCTCAATCAGCTTTTCACAGCTGTCGGGTGAATATTTCCAACGGTCGATGTGGTCGACGTCGGGGTATTCATAGTCGGGGATCGAGTTTTCTCTGTCGCTGCAATCGATTATTGCGAGCTTGACCTTCATTCTGTCGGGAATAATGTTTTTTATGAAGACCGCGGCGCTCTGACCGACCTCAACGTCCTCTCTGCATTCTGCGAGTCCCGCAAGATTCGGCGCAAGCTCAACGAAAACTCCGTAATCCTCGATCGAACGCACGATTCCTGCGGCGGTCTGACCCGAGGTAAACCTCGATGCGTTTTCTTCCCAAGTGCCGAGGAGCTCTCTGTGAGTGAGGGTGATGCGCCCGAACTCGTCGGACGTGTTCTTTACGACGGCTTTTATGACCTGACCGTTACGAAATCTGTCGCGCGGATGCGAGATGCGCGATACGGACATACAGTCGATGGGAAGAAGAGAGATGATACCGCATCCGATGTCGCAAAAAGCGCCGAACGGATCGAGCCGTGTTATTCTCGCTTCGATAACGTCACCCGTACAGAGCTTGCTGATCTTCTCGCGCATACAGTCACGCTGGGCGTCCCTGCGTGAGAGTATCGCACGAGGTGTTCCGAACTCGTTTCGCTCGATGCCGATGATTTTGAAGCAGACGGGCTTTCCGACGCGTGAAATGATGGCTATGTCCTTCTCGGGCAACCCCTTTGCGGTGTAGACGCACTCGTTGTGCGGTATGATTCCGTCAAAGTCGCCGACCTTTACGTGGAGATGCCTGTCGTGATCGCAAAGATAACTTATCCCCTCGAGAATTATGCCGGAATCCATCGCTTCGGAGAGTGTTTCGGCGTTTTGAATGTAATATCTGTTGCGGTCTGTTTTCAGACGCTTTCCCTCGTAGCAATATTCCTGATGCTTCATAAATAATTCGCTCCTTAAATTTTTTTCCGTATTCGATTTATATGAATTCCTGAGGTAAAATTATGCTTGAAAAACTTGCTCAAATCGAAAAAAGATATATAGAAATCGAAGAGGCCCTTTCCTCTCCCGAGGTAATGAACGATATCGAGGGCTATAAAAAATACATGAAGGAATATAAAAACCTTGTTCCTATCATCGAAAAATACCGTGAATACAAAGCGGCACAGACCGATATCGCCGATGCCGAGGAGATATTGTCTCTCGAGACCGATCCCGAGCTTCGTGCTCTCGCCGAGGAACAAAAAGACGAAGCGCGTTCAAAGCTTGAGCCGTTCATGGACGAGCTGAAGATACTTCTTCTCCCGAAAGACCCGAACGACGATAAAAACGTTATCATCGAGATACGCGGCGGCGCGGGCGGTGAAGAAGCGTCGCTCTTCGCGGCGGTGCTCTACCGTATGTATACGATGTATGCAGAATCATCGGGATTCAAGGTTGAGCTTCTCAGCGCAAACGAGACCGAGCTCGGCGGATTCAAGGAAGTTTCCTTTATGGTCGAGGGCGAGGGCGCTTATTCGCGCTTTAAGTTCGAAAGCGGTGTTCACCGTGTCCAGCGTGTCCCCGAGACCGAGGCGCAGGGCAGAATTCAGACCTCTACCGCGACGGTTGCGGTTCTTCCCGAGGTCGAGGATGTCGATTTTGAGCTTGATATGACCGAGCTTGAGATCACGCGCCACCGTTCTGCAGGTGCGGGCGGACAGCACGTAAACAAGACCGAATCCGCAGTAAGAATCATCCATATCCCGACGGGTATTACCGTCGACTGTCAGGACGAGCGCTCGCAGATAAAGAACAAAGAAAAGGCGCTCAAGGTCATGAAAAGCCGTCTCGCCGATCTTTACAACAGCCAGAAAGAGCAGGCAGTCGCGTCCGAACGCCGTTCTCAGGTAGGCACGGGCGACCGCAGCGAGCGTATCAGAACCTACAACTATCCGCAGGGCAGAATCACCGATCATAGAATCGGATTTACGATTCATTCGCTCGAGAGCTTCCTCAACGGTCGAATGGACGAAATGGTCGACGCACTCATCAGCGCAGACCGTGCCGAAAAACTGAAACAGGGATTATAATATGAAAACAGAGTCGATTTTTCGACTCTGTTTTTGCGTTGTTGACAGAAAATCATATTTGTGTTAAAATCAGAATGAGTAAAAATACGAAAAGAGGAATGATTTTTTGAAATTTTCGAGATACATAGCGTTCATACTTGCGGTTTTGATGCTTGCGCTTGCGTTTTCGTCAATACCGATGAAAGCCGATGCAATCACCGACGTTCAGGATCATTTTCTGCGCGTCATCGGCTCGATCGCTCGCGCGAATTATTATGAATATAACGTACTTGCATCGCTCACCATCGGGCAGGGAATCTATGAAAGCGGATGGGGCGGCTCGGCGCTAGCTGTCGGTGGACGGAATCTGTTCGGCATAAAAGCGTTCAGCACCTGGACGGGCAACGTTTTTAACCAGCGCGATTTCGTTTTCTACGATAATTACACCGACTATCTTTTCGTCGAGGGTCAGAGCCACGTTAACACGACATCCGCATGGCGCGCTCACGCGAGCTGGGCGGAAAGTGCCGAAACACATAACAAGCTTTTTGCAGAAAGCTCGAGATATGCACCCATCGTCGGCGAAAAGAACTACAAAACCGCCGCGAATCTTCTCGTAAGCTGCGGTTATTGTACCGATAACGGTTATGCAAACAGCGTTGTAAAAATGATTGAGAACTACGATCTCACGAAATATGACGATATAACCCCCGACACTGACGGAATCGTTGCTCTCGTTGCGAACGAGGAACGTAAATTCGTCGATATCGGCGAGACCTTCTCGGTCGACGTTACTTATTATCCTGCCGAAAAAACTCCGTCAAAGGTTACTTGGGCGAGCGATAACAAGTCCGTCGCAACCGTCGATAAGAACGGCAAGGTTACCGCAATCAATCACGGCACCGCGCTCATAACCGCAACGCTCCCTAACGGCAGGGAAGCTTGCTGTATCGTTTACGTTGACTGCAACGCAACGGTAATGAAACAAAACGTAACCGTAAGATCCGCAGCTTCCTCGACCGCTTCCTCAAAAGGAACTATCGTTCAGGGCGCTGCCGTCAAAGTTACCTCGGAGACCCCCGTTTCCGATTCCTCGGGCAACAAATTTTACGCCGTAAAAGGCGTTTCAAAAGACGGAAAAACTATTACGGGCTATGTTGAGGACGATTATATCTATCTCAGCAAGCGCAACCCTGCTTCGATTTCGGTCGTCAAAAACGATGTAACTCTCACCGTTAACGAAAAATATACCGTTTATAACGTGGTTACTCCCGCCGATGCGGAAAACAAAACGCTTACCTGGACAAGCAGCGATAGCGCAATCGCAGCCGTTGATAAAAACGGCGTTATAACAGCGAAGAAGATAGGAAAAGCGACCGTGACCGCAACCGCGGTCGGAGGTGCAAAGACAAGCATAACCGTTAACGTTGCGTCGGCAAAGCGCAACTACAACGGACTTATCTCGGCGTATAAAACCGTTTCGGTAAGATCCGCCGCGTCGGCAACTGCCTCGAAGGCGGGTACGTTCTATTTTATGGACAAGGTCACCGTTGTCGGCGAGCCCGTCGGTATTTATTACAAGGTTACGGGCAAAAATTCGTCGGGAACGACCGTTACGGGATATGTCAGCTCTGCTTACGTAAGAATCATTTCCGATGATGTGACGGTTGAAAAGAAAACCGCCGAGGCAAACATCGGTGTGTATGCTTCGGCAACGACCGGCTCGCGAAAATACGGCGATCTTGCCGAGGGTACAGAATATGCGATAATTGGCAAGTCGGGCGAATGGAGCTATGTCGTCGGTCTTACAAACCCGAGCTCGCTTTGCACCATCTACGGATATGCTCGTCTCGAGACCTCGCAAGACCCCGAGCTTCCGTCCGTTCCGTCCTTACCCACTGAGACGACGGTGAAGGCATACAAAGCGGTCACCACGAGCCGTCTTAATATAAGAAGCGGCGCGGGAACGTCGTACAGCTCTTACGGAATTATCGAAAACGGCGCGGAAATTGCTGTCATTGACAGTTCAACGAGCGGTTGGTATAAGGTTGCCGCGACAATCAACTCAAAACAGGTCATCGGCTACTGCTCGTCCGACTACGTCAAATATCTGTATACAGGAAAGACCTCGTCGCGCCTGAATCTCAGGACCCAAGCTTCGACCGCGGGAACATCTCTCACGATAATTCCTCTTAACGCAACCGTTACGATAATCGGCGAATCGGTTAACGGATGGTACAGCGTCAAATATTCGACCTATTCGGGCTATTCTTCGGCTTCTTACATAAACGTAAGCGGAAAAATCTCCGTTACGGTAACTGTCCCCGTTGAATTTTCGTGCACGAACTCGTCCTATAAAATTGCTGACGGATACCTTACGGGAGTTTCTCCGAAAACGACGGCAACGACCTTCCTCGGAAATTTCAAGGGCAAAGTTTCGGTCGTTAATTCCTCGGGAAAAGCTCTTTCCGCGACCGATAAAGTCGGAACGGGTTGCAAGCTTATGCTTGAAGTCAACGGAACGAAAAGCGTTGTCGCATACGTTGCAATAAAAGGTGATATTGACGGAAACGGCGAGGCAACCTCGTCGGATTACGTTTTGTTGAAGCGTTACGTTATGAAGACCTATACGCAGGACGCGGCTCAGATGAAAGCCTCGGATATCGACGAAAACTCCAACATTTCCTCGGCCGATTACATATTGCTTAAACGTATGGTTATGGGAACCTACGTTGCAAAATAATTTATGAGAAAGGGAAGAATCATGAAAAGAATTTACGGGTTGATCTCGTTTGTGCTTGCACTTGCAGTCATGCTTTCCTGCATGAGCGCGTTTTCGGTCAACGCTGTAGCGGGACAGACATGTGCAGAGCTTGAAGGTTCGAACGTTGATGCGCAAAATTATTATTGGAATTGGGCGACGCCGATTGAATCCTATCTCGCAAAAGCGCCCGACGGAACCCTTTTCCGTTTTCAGGCAGGAGCGATCGAGGGGAAATATTACGTTGAGTACTATGACGCTTCCTTCAATATAACGAATTTCAGATTTATCGATGAAGAGCTCCCGCTTTTCGGCGGATTTCATGCAATGGGTTCGAATTATTACGTCCTCACGGGTAACGTTAACCCCGAAGAAAGCGCAACCGTTGAATGTTATAGAATCACGAAGTACGATAAGAACTGGAACCGTATTGATTCCGTCGGACTTTATGATTGTAACACGACCGTTCCGTTCGATGCAGGATGTCCTCGCTTTGCCGAATGCGGAAAATATCTTCTCATAAGAACCGACCACGAAATGTATACGTCTTCCGACGGATTGAACCATCAGGCAAACGTTACCATTCAGGTCGATACGACTACGATGACGATAACCGATCATTTCGCAGACGTTATGAACTCCTCCGTTGGATACGTGTCTCACTCGTTTAACCAGTTTATTCACGTTGAGGATAACAAGATCGTTGCGGTTGACCATGGCGACGCATACCCGCGCTCGATAGTTCTTATCAAATATGGCAAGGATGTTTCTTCGGGCAGCTTTTATTCATGGTACAACTCGGTTTATGATATTTTGGAATTCCCCGGCGGAATAGGGGATAACTATACGGGCGCAACTATCGGCGGTTTTGAGATTTCAAAAAACGCTTACCTCGTTGCGTATTCCTCGGTTTTGCAGGACGATAATTATTATAACAACGATACCCATAACATCTATGTCGCCTCGATGAACAAAAAAACCGATGAAATAACTCATAAAAAAATCACAAACTTTTCCGAGGGTGAAGCAGGTGCGACGACACCTCATCTCGTAAAGCTCTCCGACTCGGAATTTATGCTTCTCTGGGGAGAGAAAAACGGCGTTTCCTACGTGAAGCTCGACTCAAACGGCAACAAGGTCGGCTCGGTCAAAAAGATCGAAAACGCAAACCTTTCCGACTGCCAGCCCGTTATCTCGAACGGAAAACTCGTATGGTATACGTATGAGGATTCGGAAACGATCTTCTATTCAATAAGCGTCTCTGATATTTCGAAATACGAAATCGCGAAGATAAACAGCGGTCACGAAATGAAGGTCGGCTCCTATCCGACCGAACCCGGCGGAAAATGCACCGTCAAGTGCAGAAAATGCTCTCATACCGAAACGTTCGAAACCCCCACGGAAATGAAAATTTTGTGGGATGTCACCGGCTCGGGCTCTTATTACCAATATCTACTGAAAACCGAATTTGAAGTGAACGATGAAATTTACTTTTGGGTTATCGAAAGCGGAAATTCGAACGCAAATTTCGAAAAAGTTATAACCGCAAATAACCCCTCCGTAGTTTATAATCAGGGATGGTGGGACGACAGCTTCAAGTTCTTGAGTGAAGGCATCTTCCGATTGAAGTTCTATTACGTCTATAACCCGAGTATTTCCTATACTTATACCGTAAAAGTCGGCGACGTAACGCTCGGTGACGTTGACCGAAGCGGCGAAATCACTGCGGCAGACTACGTTTTGGCAAAAAGAGCTGTTATGGGCACCTATGCGATGAACGATACTGCGTTTTCGCTTTCCGATATCAACGGCGACGGAAATGTTTCGGCTTCCGACTATGTGTTGCTCAAACGCCACGTTATGGGCACGTATGAAATCAAGGAATAAAGTCAATAAAACCGTGTTTTTTTCAAAATAATATTGACTTTTGGAAGAAAAATAGTTAAACTTATTACGTTAGAAAAATTATGCAGTTCACTGCATAAATAATTGCAAAAAAGGAGAATTTAAAATGCCTCTCGTATCAACAAAAGAAATGTTTGAAAAAGCTTATAAGGGCGGTTATGCTATCGGTGCTTTCAATGTTAACAACATGGAAATCATCCAGGGTATTACCGAAGCTGCAAAAGAAGAAAACGCACCCCTTATTCTTCAGGTTTCTTCCGGCGCAAGAAAATACGCTAACCACACCTACCTCGTAAAGCTCGTTGAAGCTGCTATTCAGGAAACCGGTCTTCCGATCGCTCTCCACCTTGACCACGGCGACACCTTCGAACTTTGTAAGTCCTGCATCGACGGCGGCTTCACCTCCGTTATGATCGACGGTTCTCACCACTCCTTCGAAGACAACATCGCTCTTACCCGTCAGGTTGTTGAATATGCACACGCTCACGGCGTTTCCGTTGAAGGTGAACTTGGCCGTCTCGCAGGTATCGAAGATGCAGTAAACGTTTCCGAAAAGGACGCTTCCTTCACCGATCCCGATCAGGTTCAGGAATTTGTTGAAAAGACCGGCGTTGACTCTCTCGCAATCGCAATCGGTACTTCTCACGGCGGATACAAGTTCAAGCCCGGTCAGAAGGCCCAGCTCCGCTTCGACATCCTCGAAGAAGTTGAAAAGAGACTTCCCGGCTTCCCGATCGTTCTTCACGGCGCTTCTTCCGTAATTCCTAAGTACGTTGATATCATCAACGCAAACGGCGGTAGAATGCCTGACGCTATCG
>JAZRRU010000006.1:0-14231 GCA_045651025.1 Eubacteriales bacterium | reverse complement strand
TTCAAGTGCCCCGACTGCGGAAAAGAACACCTCATCTACGGCGAAAGCCGAGTTGACGGCGTTGCCGAAGCGCACGGTATCAAAAAGGTCGCAAAGCTCCCGATCGACCCGACTCTCGCGAACCTCTGCGATAAGGGTGAGCTTGAAAATTACGACGGCGAGCTTCTTAAAAACTTTTTGGATTAATGAAAGAAACGGGAATAACGCTTTCTAACCTCGCGGTGAAACCGTGAAAATTTCCACCGACCTGTATCGCGAGCATGAAAAACAAAAAACGGACTCGATCGAGTCCGTTTTCTTTTTCGCCGAACGTGCACATAACGACACGTTTGAGAATTTCATAACTAAGTACGGTTTATAAAAATATCTTCAATAAACGCAGCAAAAATCCGTTCTCGCTACGACATCAACCTTTTTACGTCTGCAACGGGAAGCCCGATAACGTTATCGATCTCGCCGTCGATCGACTCGACAAACGCGCCGGCGCGTTCCTGTATTCCGTAACCGCCTGCTTTATCATACGGCTCGTCGGTCGAGATGTATTCCTCGATCTCCTCGTCGGAAAGCGTTCTGAACGTCACGGACGTGACAGACACCCCGCTTTTCTCGCCCGAACCGTCAACGAGCGCGATGCCCGTGAGAACGGTATGCGTCGTGCCCGAGAGGGAGCGAATCATATCCCGCGCGTCGTCTTTATCCCTCGGCTTTCCGAGAATTCTTCCGCCGAGGCAGACGACCGTATCCGCGCCGAGAACGGTGCAGTCACGGTTACGGGAAAAAACCTCGCGCGCTTTCATCAGCGCGTTCGTCTCGACCGTTTTTTCGGGCTCGCCGTCGAACGATACCTCGTCGGCGTTCGACGCGATAATTTCAAACTCGATTCCCGCCTTTTCAAGAAGCTCGCGACGACGCGGTGAAGCCGAAGCTAAGATTAATCTTTTTTTCATATATTTCCATCCAAAAACTTGATTATTTTACTTTATTATATTATAATGCAATATCAAAGGCAAGTATTTTAACATATTACATAGGTGAATTTATGAAAATTTCAACAGAAAGCATCAAAAGAGTCGTCGTAAAGGTCGGCACATCGACCCTCACGCACTCCTCGGGATATATCAACATCCGCAAAGTCGAAAAGCTCGTTTCCTGCCTCGCGGATATTCATAACAGCGGACGCGAGATCGTTCTTGTTTCCTCGGGCGCGGTAAGCTGCGGTCTTGCAAAAACCGGATTCCGCCGTGACACTCTCACGACCGAGCAGAAGCAGGCGGCGGCTGCCGTCGGTCAGTGCCAGCTTATCGACATGTATGCGCGCAGATTCTCCGACTTCGGTGCGACGATCGCGCAGATTCTTCTTACGCGAAGCGTTATCGACAACGAAGAGCTCCGCAACCACGCAAGCACGACGCTCGAGCTTCTTCTCGGACAGGGTATAATCCCGATCGTTAACGAAAACGACACTATCTCAAACGAGCAGATAAAAATCGGAAGTAACGACACGCTTGCGGCGACGGTTGCCGCGCTTTGCAACGCCGACCTTCTCATCAACGTCTCCGACGTCGACGGTCTCTATGATTCCGACCCGAGAAGCAACCCCGACGCGAGGTTTATCGAGTACGTTCCCGAAATAAGCGACGACGTTTTCTCGTTCGGCAAGGGCGCGGGCACGGCTCGCGGTACGGGCGGTATGACCGCGAAGCTCGAGAGCGCGAAATACACGACCGAGCGCGGTATTCCGATGATTATCGTCAACGGCGCAGACCCTGCGATACTCTATGACGTGCTCGACGGCGATTTTGTCGGAACTTACTTCGGCAAGCTTGATTAAGGAGAAAAGAAATGCTTAACTTGATGAGCGAAAACGCAAAAAAAGCGTCGCGCGTGCTCGGCTCGGCATCGACCGAGACGAGGAACAGAGCCCTTTCCGCAATGGCGGATGCGCTCATTGACCGCGCCGACGAGATAATAAAAGCCAACGAATCCGACCTCGCGCGTGCAAAACAAAACGGTATGAGCGACGCGATGCTCGACCGTCTTACGCTCACAAAAGAGCGCATCACCGCTATCTCAAACTCGGTGAAAAAGGTTATCGCGCTCCCCGATCCGCTCGAAGGCGGCGAGAGCCGGACTCGCCCGAACGGACTCGAGATCGAAAAGGTCCGCGTACCCTTCGGCGTAATTGCGATCATCTATGAAGCGCGCCCGAACGTCACCGCCGATGCGGCGGCGCTTTGCGTAAAATCGGGCAACGCGGTTATTCTCCGCGGCGGAAAAGAGGCGATCGACTCGAACATCGCGGTCGGAACCGTTCTTTCCGACGCGCTCGAGAGCATCGGGCTCCCGAAGGACTGTATTCAGGTCGTTTCGGATACCTCGCGCGAGACTGCAAACAAGCTTATGACCCTAAAAGGCGGTATCGACCTGCTTATTCCGCGCGGCGGCAAGTCGCTCATACGCTCGGTCGTCGAGAACGCGACCGTTCCCGTCATCGAAACGGGCGCAGGCAACTGCCATATTTATTTTGACTCCGAAGCGGACACGGATATCGCAATCAACGTTATCGACAACGCGAAACGCTCCCGCCCCTCGGTCTGCAACGCGGCGGAAACTCTCCTCGTTCACGAGTCGGTCGCATCCACGCTTCTCCCTCTCGTGCGCGAACGCCTCGACAACGTCGAGCTCCGCGGTTGCGAGAAGACTCTCGACATTCTCCCCGACGTGAAGAGCGCCACCGACGAGGACTTTTTCACGGAATATAACGACTTCATCCTCGCGGTAAAGGTAGTTTCGTCCCTCGAGGAAGCGGTCGACCACATCAACCGCCACGGTACGGGACACAGCGAGGCAATCATCACGAAAAACGCCGAAAACGCTAAGTATTTCACCGATAATATCGATGCGGCGGCGGTCTACGTAAACGCTTCGACGCGATTTACCGACGGCGAGGAGTTCGGCTTCGGCGCGGAGATCGGCATCTCGACCCAGAAGATGCACGCGCGCGGCCCGATGGGACTGACCGAAATGACGACCTATAAATATCTCGTAAAAGGTAACGGTCAGGTTCGTTAGAACCGCGTCCGACGGACACGGTTCATCGATATAAATCCCTGACGGGATTTTCGATATACGGCAAAGCCGTTCGATATGCGTAAACGCGCGAGATGCTCTGCAGAGCAAGAGGGATTTTTCATATCGAATCCGAGTTTCGACGAAGATATATAGAATTTGCAAAGCAAATATATCGATTTTGCAAAGCGAAAATATCGACAAACAAAAAAGGACTTCTCTCGAAGTCCTTTTTTTGTGATTTACTTTAAAACGGCGTAAACGTCCTCATAAGAAAAGGTGTTTTCCGACAGCATATTGCCGTCTTTGTCGTAGGTTCCGCTTATTCTGAGGTTGCCGTGCTTGTCATAAACGCTTCGCGTCTCGGTCTTTACGTCACCGTTTTCATCAAACCCGACGTATATCCACTGCCGTCCGTCCTTGTCGCTGACGGTTTTACTGTGGGCATTTCCGTTTTCGTTGTACCAGATCATCGTCGTGATGCTGCCGTCGTCGTTGTATGTATATTCTTCTTTGTACTCAAAGTCTCCGAATTTGTACTCGGCGTGCGAAACGATCCTGTCTTCGCTGTCATACTTGGTGATATATTCGTACGAGCCGGTCACTTTGCCGTCGTTGTCGTAATAGAACACCGAAACGACACCGCCCCTGTCGTCATAAGTTGTGATGCTTTTCCCGCTCGGCTCATTGCCGTCGTTAAAATACGTTTCGATTTTTTCCTTTTCGTTGTAGGCGAAAACGGTCTTTTCTTCGGGTTCACCGTTCTCAAAAACCTCTTTTTCAAGCATCTTTTCGCCCGTTTCGTCGTATTTGTACTTATATTCGGTATGTCTTTCGAGCGTTCCGTCCGTTCCGCAATGTGTATCGGCAAGAACCTCTCCGCGTTCGTTGTAGGTTATTTTTCCGTAACCGCTTTCGTTTAAATATTTTTCGGAGAGCATAACGCCGTTTTCGTTGTATTCGTTCTCGAATACCGAGGTCTGCTTTCCTTCGCCGTCATAATACGCGTAATAAACACGATTTCCGTTTTCATCGTATTTGTATTCGTTCTTATAGAGCATGTTGCCGTCTTTGTCAAATTCCGAGTTGAGGATAACGTTGCCGCGCTCGTCGTATTTATATCCGTATTTGGAAACAAACTCGCCTTTGTGGTTGGTGACGGTAACATTTTCGTATTTTAAGACAAACTTTTCGAGAATCTCGCTTGCGTCCTTATAGTCGCGGTGTTCCGACAAACGGTTATACGCTTCGGTATAATTTTTTTCTTCGATGAGTTTTTTCGCCGTGTTATAATTATAGGCAGGGATGAAAAACTTGACCGAAAGAACCGCAATCAAAGCGCCGAAAATAATGAGAAGAGCAAGACATATCGCAACCGCTTTTACGGTTTTCGATTTCTTGGCGTTAACCTTGCTTTCGAGCGAGTTTTCGTTCGTGTTTCGCATTTCGTTTCGTTCCATAACCGTTCCTCCGTTTTTTTAGTGTACCTAATTTTACCATTAATTTTTTACGACATAAACGCTTTTTTGTTGATATTTTGAAAACAAAAAAGGACTTCTCTCGAAGCCCCTTTTTTTGTTTCCCGCGGTTGAGGTTGATCGTGTTTTTGCGATTTTCGACCGCGTTTTTTGTTTCCCGCGGTTGAGGGGAGTCGTGTTTTTGCGATTTTTTGATGCAAAAACCTTTGATGTAGATAGTATCGCCCCACAAAGTAAAGATGTAAAATAAAGTTACGAATATATCGTTTGATTCTTTTCGGCTTTGTGGTATAATGCTGTTTGATAAATAAGAATTGGTCTATGCGACTGTTAAGGAGATGAATTATGAAAAAACTGCGGTACGTTACTTTCACCATCTTAATTATGCTTATTATATCAAGATTTTTGATTCGAATCGCCGATGCTACAATGCAATTAGATAATTTCTTCTGGTTGCCGGTGATTGTGCTGATATTAACAAATGCTTCCATTGGCTATATCAGTTATAGGATTTACAGGAAAAAGAAAGAAAAAATATAAACTTCTTATTTCCAAAAATCACAGATTTTTTGGGGTTAAAAGTTTTGAAAGGGAGAATGAGGGGAAGCTTTTTCAAAAAGTTTCCCCTCATAAAATCTATCTCTTATCAAACGCAGGCTTATAAGCGTAAAAGTTCTTATAATCGAGGTTATCCTGAACGATAAGGAGCGCATCACCGAAGCGTTGGCAAGTCAAACAAAATCCTAGTGCATTATCTGAAATCACAAAATTGTAATATATACTTGACATTTAGAAAACTTTATGTTACCATATGTAACGTTAGGAGGGGGAATTTTGAAAAATATTAAATTAAAACTGGCACGCGTTGCACTAGACTTATCTCAAGAAGAATTGGCCAACAAAGTCGGCGTTACAAGACAAACGATAAATATGATCGAAAAAGGCAATTATAACCCGACTCTTAATTTATGTATAACGATATGCAAAGTATTGAACAAAACCTTAGATGAACTTTTTTGGGAGGAAGAAAATGAAAAACAAAATTAGTTTATTAAAAGACTGCTTTTCCAAAGAAACCTTTGATGCGAAAACAGATACTGACGAAATGATAATCTCCGAGAGAAACAAAATCTCCTACGTAGGAATGATGGCTCTTATGTGTTTGCTTTTTGTTTTTGGGATTTTAGCAGACACTTTTGATATTAACGGCATTTCGCACTGTATTTCTATGTTTATCGGCATAGTAAACTACGGAATGTTGATTGCCTTTTGCAGAAAAGGTATCGTAAAACATCATGCCTCTTTGACCGCGTTTATTTGGAGTATTATCACCCTTCCTTTGTCTATTGTAAATATGTTTTTGGATAAAATTATTAAAGGAAAAATATATGTAATAGTATCACCGATCACAATAATCGTTGTCGCAATATCGCTTTATGTTGTATGTGATTTTATCTACAAGAAAGCATTGAACGAAGATTGATACGGTATAAACACAAAAATAAAAAGCAGGCGAAAATTCGCCTGCTCTTTTTGTGTGTTATCTCTTATCAAACGCAGGATTATAAGCATAAAAGTTCTTGTAATCGAGGTTATCCTGAACAACGCGCAACGCATCGCCGAAGCGGCTGCTTCAAACAGATTGGGGAAAATGGGTTGAATCTGCTGGGGTTTTATGATATAATAGCATTCGAACAATGAGAAATTGATGAGGCGTTTTATGAAAAATAAAAGGATAATATTTTCTATATGTATGTTCTGTGTCATAGTTTTGGTTTTATTGGCTGTTGTAATGAATAGTACGGGTGTTAGAAAGTATAACAGCGAAGTATTGCAAAATGAAATAGACGTTCCGTTGTTTTCTTTTGGTTTTACGGAAAGGCAAGGTGATGATACTGTTCAAATAGAGTTTTATATGATTGGAAGCGAAACGCAGATAGTGACACAGGTGGATAAACTATATAATACGCATAATGATGATGGCGACGGTTTGGATGCGTTTGATTTTATGCAATGGTCTGTGAATGACAATAAAATATATAAGCATATTGTTATAGTATATGAAAAGGTTTGAAAAAATACATAAAAAGCAGATGCATTTTTCCCCATCTTCTTTTTTACAATGAAAATTATATAAAAATCCGGGACATGCGCGTGGATTTTTATACCTATGATGTCCGCGAGTGACGAGCGCCATGGGGTCCCCGCGAAACTTGTTTCGTGGGGGGATAAGCGAGGCGCGACGGCGCGAGCGCACGGACATCTAAAAACCCATTGAAAACCGTGTGTTTTCAATGGAACGCGTCAGCGTTTATCAAAGCTGGGATTATAAGCATAAAAGTTCTTGTAATCGAGGTTATCCTGAACAACGCGCAACGCATCGCCGAAGCGTTGGAAGTGAACGATCTCGCGCTCGCGCAGGAACTTGATCGGGTCGGCAACGTCGGGATCGTCGCAGAAACGAAGGATGTTGTCGTAGGTTTTGCGCGCTTTCTGTTCTGCCGCAAGGTCCTCCGAGAGGTCGGCGATCGGGTCGCCGGTCGATTGGATCGTCATCGCTGACCACGGCACACCGCTTGCCGCAACGGGATAGAGCCCCGTCGTGTGGTCGACGAAATAGTCCGCAAACCCTTGCTCCTGAATCTCCTTCTCGGTCAGATTCCGCGTGAGCTGATGCACGATCGCGCAAATCATTTCCATGTGCGCAAGCTCCTCCGTGCCGATATCGGTCAGGATGCCAATAGGTTCTTTATAGGGCATACTGTAACGCTGGGAGAGGTAGCGCATCGCCGCGCCGAGCTCGCCGTCGGGGCCGCCGAACTGCGTGATTATGAGCTTTGCGAGCTTCGCGTTCGGGTTTTTTATATTAACGGGGTACTGTAATTTCTTGTCATAAGTCCACATAACGTCTTCTCCTTTCAGTCATAATTCTGCCACGGCCATCTTCCGCGCACCCAGTTCCAATCGACGGTTCCCTCCGAGGCGTTCGCCGTAAGGGGGCCGTAAAGCGACTCGTATTCGGCAACCGCTTCGTTGAGCTTTTTGACCGCTTCGGCATGTTTTTCGAGAGCGCGTCTGTTCGTCGGGTGGCCGTCGAGATAAAGGACGCATTCGTGCGCGACGAAAGCGTTCTCCTGAATTTTTCTCATCAGGGTCTCCTGTCGTCTGTCACCGTTCATCGCTCGTTACCTCGCTTTCCGCCGTAGAACGGCAAATCAAGCTCCTCGAAAAGCGTTCCGCGCGAGAGCGCTTTTTCGCCGTCGTAGAGACGCTCGAACCTCTGGAACGGAACGTACATCATCGCAAGCGAAACGCGCGCGGGGAACGTGCTTTCCTCGGGCATTTCGGGCATCATCGGTTCTTCGTCGATGCAAAAAAGTCCGTATTCTTTCGCAAACATATTCTTTCACCTTTCTTTTTTCCGACTTTTTTCACGGGAAGCAAAATTGCCTCCCGTTGAAAGTATATGCAACGAAAAATTTATTGACATGAAACGGCTTTTATAGTAATATAATAGTATACTAAAACAGGGAGGTGAACAATGAAACGTTTTATTTCAATCATTCTCGTTCTTGCGCTTACGCTCACGCTCACCCCGATTTCGGTTTTTGCCGAAGACGACCCCGATTTCGAGTTTGAGCTTCGCAACGGAGAATATTACGTGCTTCGCTCATACACCGGCTGGGACAGGGCATCGGTTACCGTACCCTCGACCTACAACGGTCTTCCCGTAAAAGGCATCGGTCATTCCGCCTTTTCAGCAAAATCCAACGTTTCGGAGATCATTCTTCCCGATTCGATTGAATTTATTGAGGATTACGCTTTTATCGGCACGTACTCGCTTACGAGCATCGACCTCCCCGAGAATCTTAAAAAGATCGGAGCTAACGCATTTTCTTATTCGGGTCTCACCGAAGTGACGATTCCCGATTCGGTCACGTACGTTGAGAATTCTGCCTTTTCATACTCCTCGCTCGAGACGGTCACGATCGGAGCTTCGCTTGACGTAATCGATAACGACGTTTTCAACTCCTGTGCGAATCTCAAAACGATAAACTTCGGTCCGAAAGTTTACTATATCAGCACCGGTGCATTTCAGTTCTGTTCATCGCTCGAGACCGTCGTGATTCCCGACACGGTCACGATAATCGACGAGGCGGCTTTTTCCGACTGTCCGAACCTCAAGAACGTTACTCTCGGCAAAAATCTCGAGTCGATCGGTATATTTGCGTTTTCTTCGGCTGCAATCGAATCGATCGTCATCCCCGATTCGGTCACGGAGGTCGGCTACTGCGCGTTTGCATACTGCGAGAATCTCAAAGACGTCACACTCAGCAAAAACGCACTTGATTACGCAGACGTGTTCGCACTCTCTCCGATTGAATACAACGTTTATAACGGCGCAAATTACCTCGGCTCTTCCGATAATCCTTATTTTTTGCTCGAAAGTATCCCCGAAGAGTTGAAATACGAAGAAAATCCGAACTTTGCTATGCACCCCGACACCGAAATAATCGGAGCGTACGCATTTCAGGATTTCGATTCGCTTGAAAGCATTGTACTTCCCGAAAATATACGCGCGATAGGCAACTCGGCGTTTTCCGGCTGCGACAACCTTGAATCGATCGCTCTCCCCGATACGCTCACCGTTATCGACGACTATGCTTTCGATTTTTGCACCAACCTCAAATCCATCGAGATTCCTGCCTCTGTCAACAAGATCGGCGACGTCGCGTTCAGTAACTGTTATTCTCTTGAGACGCTCACCGTCGATGAAGATAATGAGTTTTACAAGAGCGTTAACAACAACATTATTGAAATTGAAACGAAAACGCTCTTCTACGGCAACAACGGCCTTATTCCCGACGACGGAAGCGTTACGAAAATCGGATTTTATGCCTACAACGGTTCAAATGCCGAGAGTATCGTTATCCCCGAAACCGTCACCGAGATTAGCGATTGCGCGTTCGGTTATGCGGGTTATCTCAGGAGTATCGTTATTCCCGATTCGGTCAAAACGATCGGTGTTTACGCTTTTGAATCCTGCGTTTCTTTGAGCAGCATCACGATCGGCAAGTCGGTCGAATCGATCGGAAACTTTGCGTTTGATCGCTGTTGTTCGCTTGAATCGATCACCGTCGATCCCGAGAACAAATTCTATAAGAGCGTTGACAACTGCCTCATCGAGATCGAATCGAAGACGCTCCTCACGGGCGGAACGGATATGAAGATTCCCTCCGACGGAAGCGTTACTTCGATCGCGATTGCTGCATTCAACGGAAGATATGACATCGAAAGCATTGTGATCCCCAACGGTATCACCGCGATCGGAAACGACGCGTTCTCTGGCTGCTCGGATCTTCGCGATATCACGATTCCCGCATCGGTAGAAACGATCGGAAGCGCTGCTTTCCAATTCTGCTCTTCCCTTGAAAAGATCTATTGCGAAGCAGAAAAACAGCCCGAGGGCTGGGTGGATACCTGGAATGAGGGATACAACGGCGAAGTTATCTGGAGCTATAAATCGCTCATAAAACTCGGCGACATTGATATGGACGGCGTGATAAGCACGGCGGATTATATCTTCACAAAACGCCAGTTTATGGGCACTTATAAAATGTCCGTGCCCGAATTTGAATCGGCAGATATCGACGGCGACGGCGTAATTACCACAGCGGACTATATCCTCATTAAACGCGCGTTTATGGGAACTTATCAGATAGACAATAATTAAAAAAAACACTTGACAAAAGGGCATCACTGCGATGCCCTTTTTTGTGCCCGCGGTTTTCTTCCTGCTCGCGGTGTGGGTTGTAATTGATAAAAAGGTTATATCCGCGGAGACAAGGTACGGACATCCGAAAATCAATCAAAAACTTGGTTTTGATTGGGAGCGTCAGCCACAAAAAAAGCACCCCTGCCATTTTTGGCAGAGGCGCTTTTTTATGAAAGTCTCTCTTGAAATTACGTAATGAATTACTCAACGCCCGCGATGACGAACATATAATCGTCACATTCGGGGAAATTGATCTTGAAGAGCTTGAGCGAAACGCCGCCGAGCTTCGAAACGAACTTGCCGTTGTCAATAACCGAGAAGTTCGGGAATTCTGCAATCGTCTTGCCGGTGCATTTGACGTACGCTTCCTTGCGTACCCAGATGCGAAGGAAGGTTTCCGCTTCCTTTCCGCTGTCGCTCTCACGAACGAACTCCGACTCCTCGACCGAGAAGAATCTCTCGGCGAGCATCATATAATCGACCTTGTTCTCGGGCGAAAGGATGCGGGGCATATATTCGCCGTCGATACCGACGGGCTTGTCGCAAAGAACGACGAGCATAACCTTTTCCGCACGGGTTATCGAAAGATGGAGCTTTTTTTGGCTGTTTTCGATCGACGGAATGCCGTTTTCGTCATAGACGACCTTGATCTTCTTGTCCTTGAGGAACTCGCGGACCGCGTTCTGGATGTCGGTCTGACGCTGTTTTTTAGTCGTGCTGTTTTCGAGTATAAAAGTTTTTATTGCCATTTTTTATTCCTCCGAGGGAGTTGTTTCCGCAGCTTCTGCGGGAGTTTCTGCGGTGGGCTCTGCGCCGTTTTCAGTCGATTCGGATTCTTCTGCGTTTTCGGCTCTGTCCTCCGCCTCAACGTCGGGGTCGACCGACGTGAATCTTGCGACGTGCGCACCCTCTTCGAGACGCATAACGATTACGCCCGAAGCACTTCTGCCGTAGACGGGGATTTCCGAAACGCGTGTACGGATAATAATACCGCCGTCGGTAATAAGCATAATTTCGTCGCTTTCCTTGACGAGGCGGATGCCCGCAAGCTCGCCCGTCTTGTCGCTGATGCCGTGGCAGATGAGACCTCTGCCGCCGCGGTGCTGACATTTATATTCGCTGATAAGACTTCGTTTACCGAAACCGTTTTCGGTGATGGTGAGAACGAAAATCTCCTCGCTGTCTGCGCCCTCGGGAATAATACCCGCGCCGACGACGAAATCGCCCTCGTCAAGCGTTACCGCACGGACGCCGCGCGCCTGTCTGCCCATCTCACGGACGTCGTTTTCGTCAAATCGAATCGAAATACCGCGGTTCGTCGCGACGATAACGTTATCGTTACCCGTCGAACGGAGAACGTAGAGAAGCTGGTCGCCCTCGTCGAGCGTTATCGCATAGAGACCGCTCGAGCGCTTCGTCTTGTACGCCATAAGGTTGATACGCTTCACGACGCCGAGCTTCGTGATGAGAACGAGGTTCTCGGAGTCAGAGAACTCTGTAACGGGAACGATCGCGGTAATCTTTTCATCACTCGAAAGCGAGAGCAGGTTCACGAGGTTCGTGCCCTTTGCGGTACGCGCGCTTTCGGGGATTTCATAGCATTTCTTGATGTAGACCTTGCCCGTGTTCGAGAACATAAGCAGGAAGTCGTGGCTGTGAGAGATGATAACGTCCTCAACGAAGTCTTCCTCTCTCGTACCCATCGCGGTGATACCCTTACCGCCGCGGCGCTGTGCCTGATAGGTGTCGCTCGGGAGACGTTTTACGTAGCCCGCGCGCGTCGCCGTGATAACGCAGGTCTCGCGCTCGATGAGGTCCTCGATGAGAATATCGTTTTCTGCCTCGACGATATCGGTTCTGCGGTCGTCGCCGTATTTATTCTTGATGAATTCAAGGTCTTCCTTGATTATCGCGATGAGCTTCGTCTCGTCGGCAAGAATTTCCTTCAATTCCTTGATGAGTGCATAGAGCGCTTCCAATCTGTCCTCGATCTTCTTGCGTTCCATACCGGAGAGCTTACCGAGAGTCATGTCAACGATCGCCTGCGCCTGCGCCTCGGAAAGACCGAAGCGTTCCATCAAATTCACCTTTGCATCGGCGATGCTTGCGCTCGAACGGATGATGTTGATAACCTCGTCGATGTTGTCGATTGCAATCTTATAGCCCTCGAAAATATGCGCTTCGTGTTCCGCTTTCGCAAGGTCGAACCTTACTCTGCGCGTAACAACCTCTTTTCTGTGAGTGAGGTAATGAGAAAGCACCTGCTTGAGGTTGAGGAGCTTCGGCTCGCCGTTTACGAGCGCGACCATGTTGACCGCGCAGGTGTCCTGAAGCTGAGTGTATTTATAAAGCAGATTGAGAACGATCTGCGGGTTCGCGTCCTTTTTGAGCTCGACAACGATACGCATACCTGCTCTGCCCGATTCGTTACGGATATCCGAGATACCCTCGACACGCTTCGTCTTGACGAGCTCGACCATACTTTCGAGAAGCATGGAGCGGTTCACCTGATAAGGCAATTCCGTAATAATAATGCTCGTTCTTCCGCGGCTTTCCTCAAAATGCGCCTTCGCACGGACGCGCACCTTGCCTCTGCCGGTCATGTATGCCTCGTAGATGCCCGAAGTGCCGTAGATAGTACCGTAGGTCGGGAAGTCCGGACCTTTTATGTACTGCATAAGCTCGGGAATCGTACATTCGGGGTTATCGATGAGATATTCGGTCGCCTCGATGACTTCACGCATATTATGCGTCGGGATGTTCGTCGCCATACCTACCGCGATACCGACGCTGCCGTTTACGAGCAAATTCGGAAAACGCGAGGGAAGAACGACGGGCTCTTTACGCATATTATCGAAGTTCGGAACGTAGTCAACGACGTCCTTTTCGATATCGGTCATCATCTCGTCTGCAAGGCGCGACATTCTCGCCTCGGTATAACGGTATGCCGCAGGGGGGTCACCGTCGATGTTACCGAAGTTACCGTGTCCGTCAACGAGGGGATAACGAAGCGAGAAGGGCTGCGCAAGACGAACCATCGCTTCATAAACCGACGAGTCGCCGTGCGGATGGTATCGACCGAGCACGTTACCGACGGTCGTCGCAGACTTGCGGAACGGCTTGTCGAACGTGAGTCGGTCCTCGTACATCGCGTAGAGGATACGTCTGTGAACCGGCTTCATACCGTCACGAACGTCGGGCAATGCTCGTCCGACGATAACGCTCATCGCATAGTCGATGTAACAGCTCTTTATCTCGTTTTCGATGCCTATATTATGTATTATTTGTTCTTCATGGTTACTGTAATCGTATTCGTGTGCCATGTTTTTTCCTTCTTTTCATACTTTTGAGAATCCCCTGAGCCTTCCCCTTGAGGGGAAGGGGGACCGTCGGAGACGGTGGATGAGGTGTAGGATGCGGAGCATCCGTTTTTATGCTTAACGTTAATTGACACAATGTTTGAAGGCTACCCCTCATCAGTCACCTGCGGTGACAGCTTCCTATGGGGTCCCCACGAAACTTGTTTCGTGGGGTGCATAACCAAGGGGGAAGCCTTTTTTACGTCATCTCTGACTTTTTAATGGAGAGCGAAGCGATCACGTATCAAGGTTAGCATACTTCGCGTTTGCTTCGATGAACTCACGTCTCGGCTCGACCTTGTCGCCCATAAGCACGGAGAACAGTGCATCCGCCTCGAACGCGTCTTCGATCGTGATACGCTTCAAAATTCTCTTTTCGGGGTCCATGGTGGTGTCCCAGAGCTGGTCGGGGTCCATTTCACCAAGACCTTTATATCTTTCAGCCTGAGCATTGCCGCCAAGCTCCTCGATATACATATCCCTTTCCTCGTCCGAGAAGGCGTATCTTTGCTGTTTTCCGCGGTATACCTTATAAAGGGGAGGTGTTGC
>JAZRRU010000005.1:0-33692 GCA_045651025.1 Eubacteriales bacterium | reverse complement strand
TGAAAGTGCGTTGGGCGAGCATAAGGCGTTTGCTTCGATGCTTCTGAGAGTCGTGAACGAAATGTTCAACTCCTTCGATAGCGAAAAGGTTCACATCGACGGCGTTACCAAGCTCCTTTCCCACCCCGAGTTTTTCAACGTCGCGAAGGTACAGAGCGTTCTTTCGATGATCGAGGAACGGAAACGCTTCTCGGAGCTTATGAAAAAGGCGGTTCCGGGACAGACGAGCATAATCTTCGGTGAGGAAGCGCAGGATATCGCACCGCCCGGAACGGGATTCGTGTTCCACCCGATAAGTGTCGGCGGAAAGGTCGTCGGCGCGATCGGCGTTATCGGCCCGAAGCGCATGGACTACAAAAAGGTCATCGCCTCGCTCGATTACTTCGCAGAGGGGCTCACGGGACAGATAGATAAAGAAATACCCATTAACAACGCATTTATGATTGGAGACGGCAACGATGGACAACGAGAAGATAAATAACGAAGCCGAAGAAACGGCAGAAGAAATCAACGAAACCGCAGAAGAAACGGTCTCGAAAAAAGAAGAAAAAGAAATCGAATCGCTCAAAAAGGAGCTTGCTGAATCGAACGACAAATATCTCCGCCTCGCGGCAGAATACGACAACTACCGCAAGCGCACCGCAAAAGAAAAGAGCGATGCCTACACGGATGCCTACGCAGACGCGGTAAAAGCACTTCTCCCCGTTGCGGACAGTCTCGACAAGGCGCTTGAGTTCTCCCCCGGCGACGACGGAATAAAGGCACTCTCGAAGCAGGTGACCGACATTTTCTCGAAAATCGGCGTTACCCCGATCGAATCGGACGGAAAAGAGTTCGACCCGAATCTTCACAACGCGATCATGCACGAAGAGGACGAGTCGCTCGGCGAAAACGTCGTTTCCCAGACGTTCCAGCGCGGATATATGCTCGGCGAAAAGGTTATCCGCCACGCTATGGTAAAAGTAGCAAACTAAATCACGAATTTGCATATAATTTCAATAATATAAAAAGGATGGTATTTAATTATGGCTAAAATCATCGGTATCGACCTCGGTACGACAAACTCCTGCGTAGCAGTATATGAAGGCGGCGAGCCCGCCGTTATCCCCAACGCGGAAGGTAACAGAACTACTCCCTCCGTCGTTGCATTCTCGAAGACCGGCGAAAGAATGGTCGGTCAGGTCGCAAAAAGACAGGCAATCACCAATCCCGACAGAACCGTTATCTCGATAAAGAGAGAAATGGGCACGAACTTCAAGGTTGACATCGACGGCAAGAACTACACCCCTCAGGAAATCAGTGCGATGGTTCTTCAGAAGCTCAAGAGCGATGCTGAAGCATACCTCGGCACGACCGTTTCTCAGGCAGTTATCACCGTTCCCGCTTACTTCTCCGACGCTCAGCGTCAGGCAACGAAGGACGCAGGTAAGATCGCAGGCCTCGAGGTTCTCCGTATCATCAACGAGCCCACCGCGGCTGCTCTTGCATACGGTCTTGACAAGGACATCGACCAGAAGGTTATGATCTATGACCTCGGCGGCGGTACCTTTGACGTTTCGATCCTCGACATCAGCGAGGGCGTTTTCGAGGTTCTTTCCACCTCGGGCGACACCCGTCTCGGCGGCGACGACTTCGACGAAAAGATCATGAACTGGATCGCAGAATCCTTCAAGTCGGAATCGGGCATCGACCTCAGAAACGACAAGATGGCTATGCAGCGTCTCAAGGAAGCGGCAGAAAAGGCAAAGATCGAGCTCTCCGGTATGATGAGCACGAACATCAACCTTCCCTTCATCACCGCTGACGCAACCGGACCCAAGCACTTTGATGCAACCCTCACCCGTGCTAAATTCGACGAGCTCACGAGCGACCTCGTTGAGAGAACTATGGTTCCCGTTAAGCAGGCGCTCCGCGATGCAGGTCTCCAGCCCTCGCAGGTCGACAAGGTTCTCCTCGTCGGCGGCTCGACCAGAATTCCCGCAGTTTACGACGCAGTTAAGAACTTCATCGGCAAAGAACCCTTCAAGGGCATCAACCCCGACGAATGTGTTGCTGTCGGCGCGGCTATTCAGGGCGGCGTTCTCGGCGGCGACGTAAAAGACCTTCTCCTCCTCGACGTTACTCCCCTTTCGCTCGGTATCGAGACCCTCGGAGGCGTATTCACGAAGATAATCGACAGAAACTCCACGATTCCTACCCAGAAGAGCCAGATCTTCTCCACCGCGGCTGACAACCAGCCCTCCGTTGAGATCCACGTTCTTCAGGGCGAACGCGAAATGGCGGCAAACAACACCACTCTCGGCAGATTCTCGCTTGACGGAATCGCTCCCGCTCCCAGAGGCGTTCCTCAGATCGAGGTTTCGTTCGATATCGACGCAAACGGTATCGTTAACGTAAAAGCAACCGACAAAGGCACGGGCAAGGAACAGCACATCACGATCCAGTCCTCCTCGAACATGAGCAAGGATGCGATCGATGCGGCTATCCGCGACGCAGAAATGCACGCAGAAGAGGATAAGAAGCGCAAGGAAGCGGTCGAAGCAAAGAACATGGCTGAAACCCTCATCTTCCAGTGCGAAAAGACTATGAACGAAGCGGGCGACAAGCTCACCGACGCTGACAAACAGCCCGTTAACGACGCTATCGCAAAGCTCAAGGACAGCGTTGCTGCCGATGACACCGACAGAATCAAGGCAGACACCGACGCACTCCAGAAGGCGATCTACGACGTAAGTTCGAAGCTCTATCAGCAGGCAAACCCCGAAAACGCTCAGGGATTTGACCCGAACGCAAACGGCGGTTTTGATGCAAACGGCGCAAGCGGTAACAACGGCAACGACTACTACGACGCCGACTTCACCGACAAATCCAACGGCTAAAAACTAACCGAAAAGAGAGGAAATTTCTTCCTCTCTTTTCGTGGGTATATTCAGAGGTAACATAATGGCAGATAAAAGAGATTGCTATGAGATTCTCGGCATAAGCAAATCCGCCACAGAAGAAGAAATAAAAAAAGCGTTCCGCCGAAAAGCAAAAGAGTTCCACCCCGACGCGAACCCCGGCGACAAGAGCGCCGAAGAAAAGTTCAAGGAAGTCAACGAGGCGTACTCGATACTTTCCGACCCGAACAAGAAAGCGAACTACGACCGTTTTGGCTATGCAGGCGTTGACCCGTCGGCAGGCGGAGGCGGATTCGGCGGCGGTTTCTCGGGCGGCGGTTTTGATATGGGTGACATATTTGATATGTTCGGCGGTATGTTCGGCGGAGGCGGTGCACGCGGAAGCTATGCAAACGCGCCGATGCAGGGCGACGACGTTGGACTTCGTATCACTATCGACTTCAACGATGCCATCTTCGGTTGCAAGCGCGACGTTTCCTTTTCGCGCATCGAGCGTTGCGCGGAATGTAACGGAAGCGGTGCGGCAAAGGGCACGACAGCTTCGACCTGTCGCAAATGCGGTGGCAGAGGCACGATAACCGTTCAGAGACGTACTCCTTTCGGAATGATGCAGAGCACTGCGGAATGTGACGAATGCGGCGGCAGAGGCAAAACGATCGACAAGCCCTGCAAGGAATGCCGCGGAAGCGGTACCGTCCGCAAGAACAAGACGCTCGAGGTCGAGATTCCCGCAGGCATCGACAACGGTCAGCGCATCTCGCTTCGCGGACAGGGCGATGCGGGAGAAAACGGCGGACCGAACGGCGACCTCATCATTCAGGTTATGATAAGAAGCCACGAGTTCTTCGTGCGTGAGGGATTCAACCTTCGTCTTGAGCTTCCGATAACCTTCGCGGATGCGGCGCTCGGCGCAAAAATCACGATTCCCACGCCCGACGGCAACGGCGAGCTTACGATTCCCGAGGGGACGCAGAGCGGTTCGACCTTTGCGGTAAAAGGCAAGGGTGTTCCCCGTCTCAACGGCAGAGGCAGAGGCGACCTTCTCGTTACGGTCGTTATCGAAACACCGAAAGGACTCTCGAAAAAGCAGAAAGAGCTTCTCAGCGAATTCAACGACTCGCTCAACGACAAAAACAACGCAAAACGCAAGAGCTTTTTCGATAAATTCAAGAGATGAACGGAATTCCCCCGTTTGTAACGGAATAAGACAAAACTACCCGAAAAGGAGCTTTCGTTTCTCTTCTTCGGGTAGTTGTTTTTTGTCGATATATTGCTACGCAATTCGATATTTTTTCCTATCGGAAAAATCGATATATTTACCTAACGGTAAATTCGATATGATATAAATCCCTTCACGCCTCGCAGGGCATATCGTGCATTTACGCATATCGAACGCCGAAGGCGTATATCGAAAATCCCGTCAGGGATTTATATCGATGCATTGTGTTCCAAAGAACACAATGCTAATCTCTCGGGGATTTTTTCTTGCGTTCAAGAAATGGGTATGATATAATTACAAAAAGAAAATTCGGAGGCAAAATATGAGCAACATCGATAAAACCGCACTTTTTAAGATCGGATACGGACTCTATGTCGTCACGTCGAACGACGGAACGAAGGACAACGGCGCGATTCTCAACACCGTCGTTCAGGTCACGAGCACCCCGAACCGAATCGCCGTCACGATAAATAAATCGAACTACTCCCACGACGTTATCAAGCAATCGGGAATCATGAACGTGAACTGTCTTTCCGTCGATACGCCTTTTTCGGTTTTTGAGAACTTCGGGTTCAAGAGCGGAAGAGATTCCGATAAGTTTGCAGGCGTCGGATTTTCCCGTTCGGAAAACGGACTTGCCGTTCTTTCCGACTATATAAACGCGTTTATGTCACTTTCCGTCGAGCAATATATCGACCTCGGAACGCACGGTATGTTCATCTGTGCCCTTACCGAAGCGCGCGTCGTTTCCGACCGAGAAACGATGACCTACGACTACTACCACAAAAACGTAAAACCGAAGCCCGAAGCGAAGAAAACGAAGGGTTACGTCTGCAAGATATGCGGTTACGTATACGAGGGCGAGACCCTCCCCGAGGATTTCGTGTGCCCCCTTTGCAAGCATCCCGCTTCCGATTTTGAGGAAATGAAATAAGATATCACGAAAGCTCACCGAGAGTTAAAGCTCGGTGAGTTTTTTCTTTTTCAAATATTACGCGGAATGTAATATATATGTTTGAATTTACTTGATTTTTAAGAATATTTGTGCTATATTATTAAATTGATAAAGAATCGATAACTATACCCTTTTGCAAGAAAACGGAGGTTAAGATGAAAAAACGACTTATAGCGATCGACGGACTTGACGCCTCCGGAAAGATGACGCAGACCGAGCTTTTGAAAGACCTGCTCGAGGAAAAGGGTATCCCCTACCGTTATCTTTCGTTCCCGACTTATGATGCGGATTATTCCGCGCACGTCAACATGTACCTCAAGGGCCGTTTCGGCGACGATCCCGAAGCCGTCAACGCGTTCGCGGCATCTAGCTTTTTCGGTGCGGACAGGTTCTGCTCGTTTATGCTCGACTGGAAGAAGGACTATGACGACGGCGCGGTGATTCTTGCGAACCGCTATACCTCGGCGAACGCCGTTCATCAGCTCTCGAAGTTGGACGAGAGCGAGTACGATTCTTTTCTCGAATGGCTTACCGACTATGAATACGGAAAGCTCGGTGTACCGAAGCCCGACGCCGTTATCTATCTCTGTGTTCCTCCCGAAATATCGCAAAAGATGATCGAGCACAGATGTGACGAAACGGGCGCGGAAAAGGACATCCACGAAAGCAACAAAAAGCATCTCGAAAACAGCTACCGTGCAGCGCTTTATTCCGCCGAAAAGCTCGGATGGGTGAAGATCGACTGCGACCGCGACGGGGGTTTGCGCCCGCGCGAAGAAATACACAAAGAAATCGTTGAAAAACTCAGAGACATCATTCCCGAGCTTTTTCTCTGAACCGAAAGGAATTTACAATGGCAAACGTAGTTATGCTCCTCGCAAGAGGTTTTGAAGAAACCGAGGCGATCGTACCCGCCGACCTGCTCAAGCGCGCAGGCGCGAACGTTACCCTCGTTGCGACCGAAGGCGGTCTTGCCGTCCCCGGCGCGCATGATATCACCGTTGCGGCGGATATCACGATCGAAGATCTCCGCAAAGAAGAAATGGACTGTCTCGTTCTCCCCGGCGGGGCTCTCGGAACCGAGCTTCTCGGCGAGAACCCTCAGGTCACCTCCCTCATCGAATACGCCGCGAACAAAGGCATCATCATCGCGGCTATCTGTGCCGCACCGTCGATTCTCGGAAACCTCGGGCTTCTCGAGGGCAGAAACGTCGCGGTCTATCCCGGATTTGACGAGAGCATGCAGTTCGCGAACATAACCGGCAAGAAGATCGAGCACGACGACATTTTCATCACCGCCGAGGGTATGGGCGTTGCTTTTGAGTTCGGCTTCAAGCTCGTCGAGGTTCTCTTCGGCACGGATAAGGTTACCGAGCTTCAGAACACCACAAGATTTGCTTAATTAACACAGAAACTTTTACGAGGAGGATGCGGATATGCTCAAAAAAACGCAAGAACTGCTCAAAAAACCGTATATTTCCGCGCCGTTGCTCGTGCTTTTCGTTATACTTGCGATGCAGACGTCAAAGCGGTCGCTCGTCAACCTCAACAGCGAGACGAACATTTTTGTCGCAATCGGCGTTATTCAGCTCGTCGTTCTCGCGCTCCCCTCGATAGTTTATTATCTCCTCAAGGGACGCAAGCTCGAGAGCCCGATGTATCTCGTCTCGAAAAGCGGGCCGAACGTTACGTTCCTTCTCTTTTCCGCGATGTTTTTCGTCTGCGGAACGCTTCTTATCAAGTTTTTCTATTTCGTGAACGGAGGCGCCGTTGCGGCAGTCACGAACTATTACAGCGAGTTTTCGGGCAACGCAACCGAATTCTCGCATCTTGAGATAATTCTTTCGCTCATCATCATCCCCGCCATCTGCGAAGAGTTCCTTTTCCGCGGAATCATTTTTGGGGAATACCGAAAGCTCGGCACGGCGAACGCGGTTGTGATTTCCGCCGTTTGCTTCGCTATGCTTCATTTCTCGCTCCAGAACTTTTTCGTCTATCTTTTTACGGGACTTCTTTTCGGGTTCTGTACCGCGATGACGAAATCGATCTTCCCCTCGATCGCGCTCCATCTACTCAGCAACACGCTCAGCATCTATGCAAGCGATGCGTTCCTTCGAATCACCGTCGTGAAGAACGGCGCGTATTTCATCGGGTTCGTCCTCGTCGTGCTTACGGGCGTTTCGCTTCTGCTTTTGCTCTCGAGGGTTGAAAATATGTGCTATTCCTACGCAGAAAAGCCGCAGGAGAACGAAATTCCACCGAAAAGCTACGGCAATATCACAAAAGTCTTCCTTTCTCCGACTTTCTTGCTGCTTTTGATAGCATTCGTTTGTTTGACTTCATTGACTTGATCTTTTAAGGAGGTATTTCTATGGCTGACAACAAAGAAAGAAGCCGTGCCGACGATCTTTTTGAGATACTCAACGACTTCCGTGACGAAGAGCCGAAAAAGGTTCCCGAAAACGGCGGCGACGCCGAGCTCGACAGCCATGTTGACGAGATTATCGAAATACTTTCAAAAGGGACTCCGTCGATCGAGCCCGAGACGACCGAGCGTCCTCTCTACGGCGACGGCGAGATTCCCGTTTCGATTTTTGACCATCTCAGCGACGAGGGCAAAAAGGAAACCGCGCCCACGCCCGCGCCTACGATATCATTCACTCCGATTTCCGAGCCCGATAACAGCTCCGACGAGGACAGCAACGCCGTTCTCTCGAGCCATTTTTCCTCGGCGGACGACTACGACATCGCCCCTCTCCCCGAAGAAGAGGAAGAGGAGGTTGAGGAAGAAGAGACGAAGCTCGACCGTGTCGGTAATATCTTGAGCCGAATCAGCTTTCTCCCGAAAGCGTTGATCTATATCCTCTTGGTTTTCATCGTCTCGGCTTATCTTTCTTACTATATTATCACGATCGGCAACGACGTTTTTGCGCTCGTTACCGACTCACGCGAGGTCAAGATAACCCTCGAGGAGGGTGCGACCGACGATACGGTTGCAACGCTTCTCAAAAACGAGGGCGTTATCGAATACGACTGGGTATATAAGCTCTACATGAAATACCGCGGAAACGACGACGGAAAGCCGACCGAATACATCGCGGGCGAGCATACTCTTAATTTTGATTTCAACTACTCTCAGATAATCACCTCGCTTACCTCGAAGATTGCGAACCGCGAAATCAAGCGCGTTACGATCCCCGAGGGCTTCACCGTCGACCAGATCATCGATCTTCTCATCGAGAACGGCATCGGCGAGCGCGAGAAATATATCGAAGCGATAAACGAGTACCCCTATAAATGGGAATTCGTCAAGCTTCTCGGCGAAACGGGATATTCCGAGCACAGAAAATACCGTTTGGAAGGATATCTCTACCCCGACACCTACGAATTTTACACGACCGAGAGCGAGGTCTACGTCATCAACAAGATGCTCAACGCGTTCAACACGAAATTCTGGAAGGATTTCAACGCGAAGGGCTCGAGCGGTATGAGTAACCGCGAAATGATGCTCAAAGAATACAATCTCACGTTTGACGACGTTATTGTTCTTGCATCCATGGTGCAGAGCGAGGGCGGAACTGCGGAGGATTTCTACTATATCTCCTACGTTTTCCACAACCGACTCTCTCACCCCTCGACATTCCCGAAGCTCGAGAGCGACGCTACGATACAGTATGCTCTTCCCGAGCGTATAACCGATTCTTCCCAGCTTAACGTAAGCTACGACACGAAATACAACACCTATCTTTACAAGGGTCTGCCCCCCGGAGCGATAAGCAACCCCGGTCTTGACGCGCTCAGCGCCGCGATCTTCCCGACCGCGCCCACAAACTCGAGCGGAAGCAAGATCAACGCTTACTTCTTCGTCTCGAACAACGCGGGCAAGACTTACTACGCTTCGACGAAATCGGGTCACTCAACCAACGTGGCGCAGGTAAAGAAGGACAACGCCGCAATACTGGCAGGAAAATATGAAGGATAAGATAAGAATCCCCGAGCTTCTTTCCCCGGCGGGAAATCTCGAAAAACTTAAATATGCGATCAACTACGGCGCCGACGCCGTTTACTGCGCGCTCGACCGCTTCGGTATGCGTGCCTCGGCAGGCAATTTGAGCGTTGACGAGCTAGCTTCTGCGCTTGAATATGCTCACGCGAGGAGCTCAAAGGTCTACCTCACGATGAACACGATGCCGCGCGATACCGAGATAACCGAGCTCAAGGAATACGCAAAAATTCTCTCGCAAGTCACTCCCGACGCTTTTATCATAAGCGATCCGGGTGTTATGGATATAATAAAAGAAACGATTCCCGAAGCGGAAATTCATCTTTCGACTCAGGCGTCGACGGTCAACTCCGCCGCGATAAAATTCTGGAACAGAATGGGTGTTTCGCGAGTCGTTCTCGCAAGAGAGCTCTCGCTCGACGAAATAAAACTCATACGCGCAAACATCCCCGAGTCGGTCGAGCTTGAATGCTTCGTTCACGGCGCGATGTGCGTTTCTTATTCGGGCAGATGTCTGCTTTCGAACTACTTCATGAACCGCAACGCGAACAACGGTCAATGTGCTCAGCCGTGCAGGTGGAAATATTACCTGCGCGAGGAAAAAAGGTCGGAGAACCTCTATGCCGAGCAGGATGAACGCGGAACTTACGTATTTTCTTCGCGCGATATGCGCATGATAGACCATATCGGCGACCTTGTTGACGCGGGTATCGATTCCTTCAAGATCGAGGGCAGAATGAAAAGCGCCTACTACACGGCGGCAATTACGAACGCCTACCGCATCGCTATCGACGATTATTTCGCAGGAAAAGCGTTCGACGAGCGCTGTATGCGCGAGACCGAGAGCGTAAGCCACCGTGAATACGGCACGGGATATTTCTACTCGTCCCCCGAGACCGATGCGAACGTCGTCGACGCGAACGAATATATCGCCGACCGTCCTTTTCTCGCGACGGTGACCGAGTTTGACCCCGAGAAAAAACTCGCAAAATGCTATCAGCGAAACAAGATGATAAAAGGCAATTCCGCGAACCTTCTCTCCCCGTCAACGTTCGGGCGCGATTTCGTTATCGGAAACATTTTCGATTCCGAGATGAACCCGATCGAATCTACTCCTCACGCGGGAATGGAATTTTACCTTGAAATTGATTCCGCAAAAAGCGGAGATATTATCAGAGGCGCATAGATGAACTCTTTTAACGAACTTGCAACAGAAAAAATAACGATCATCTCCGGTCCTTACGGCTCGGGCAAGACGAACGTTGCGGTAAATCTCGCGATGTCGCTTGCCGAAAGCGGAACCGAATGCCGTATCGCCGATCTTGATATAGTCAACCCCTATTTCCGAAGCGCGGACAACGAAGAAATGCTCAAAAAGCTCGGCGTGACGACGCTCGTACCCGAGTTTGCGAACACGAACGTCGACATCCCCGCACTTCCGCGTAACTACCAGCTTCTTTTTAACGGAAGCGGAAAATCGATCGCGGACGTCGGCGGCGACGGCGACGGCGCGGCGGTTCTTGGGTTGTCGCACGACGATTACGTTGAAGCGGGATACAGAATGTATTTCGTCTACAACCGCTACCGCTACGTAACCAACGAGCCCGAGGGCGCGCTCGAGGTTCTCGAGGCGATCAAAAGAGCATCGGGGCTTGAATTCCACGGAATCATCAACAACAGCAACCTCGGTGAAGAAACCGACGAAAAAGCTATTCTCGATGCGATTCCCCACGCGCAAAAACTCGCCGAGATATCAAACCTCCCTCTCCTTTTTACGACGGCACCCGACTGGCTTGATATGGAAAACACGGTGAAGCTTAAAGACGTTACAAAAAAACTTTTTTAATACAGAGGAAATCCAAAATGAACAAAGTAACTTTCAAAACCGAACTTTGCAAGGGTTGCGGACTTTGTGTTACTGCCTGCCCGAGAAAGATCGTTTTTCTCGACAAAAGTCAGCTTAACGCAAAGGGTTACCACCCTGCAACCGTTACGGAGCTCGACAAATGTATCGCTTGCGCTATGTGTGCAACGATGTGTCCCGACGTTGTTATTACCGTAGAAAGAGGTGACAAATAATGGCAGAAAAGCTTTTGATGAAGGCCAACGAGGCGATCGGCGAGGCGGCTATCCGCGCCGGCTGTAAGCTCTTTTTCGGTTATCCGATCACACCTCAGACCGAGCTTGCGGAATATATGGCAAAGCAGATGCCGAAAAGAGGCGGTCTCTCGCTTCAGGCAGAAAGTGAGATCGCGGCTATCAACATGGTTCTCGGTGCGGCAAGCACGGGCGCAAGAGTTATCACAAGCTCCTCTTCCCCCGGAATCTCGCTCAAGAGCGAAGGCATTTCCTACATAATCGGCTCGGACGTTCCCTGCGTTATCGTTAACGTTCAGCGCGGCGGCCCCGGTCTCGGCGGTATTCAGCCCGCACAGAGCGACTACAATCAGGCAACGAAGGCGCTCGGTCACGGCCACGGACACGCTATCGTTCTCGCTCCGAACTCGGTTCAGGAAATCGCGACTCTCGTCGGGGAGGCGTTTGACCTTGCAGATATCTACCGTATGCCCTGTATGATTCTCGCAGACGGTGCGCTCGGTCAGATGATGGAGCCCGTTGACTTCGAGGCGAAGCCCGCACGCGAGCTTCCCGAAAAGGACTGGGCTTGTAACGGTCATGGCGGAAAGCGCGTTCACAACATCGTAAACTCGCTTTATATCGAACCCGAAAAGCTCGAGGAAATCGTTCTCGAAAGATTCGAGAGATACAAGAAGCTCGAAGAAAACGAAGTTAAATATGAAGAATATCTCACGGAAGATGCTGACATCGTCCTCGTTGCATACGGTATCACCGCAAGAATCGCAAAAACCGCGGTTCGCAACGCGCGCAAGAAGGGCATCAAGGCAGGTCTTTTCCGTCCGATAACGCTTTATCCTTTCCCTGCAAAGCAGCTTAACGAGCTCGCTGACAAGACGGGATGCTTCCTTTCTGTCGAAATGAACATGGGCCAGATGGTCAACGACATTAAAATTGCAATCGATTGCAAGAAGAAGGTATACCATTACGGAAGAACGGGCGGTATGATCCCCACTCCCGAAGATATCCTTGCAAAAATCGAAGAATACTCGGGAGGAAACAAATAATGATAGTTTTTGATAAACCTCACGCTTTAACCGACACACCTTTTCACTATTGCCCCGGCTGTACTCACGGTATTATCCACCGTCTTGTTGCAGAGGCGATCGATGAACTCGGACTCGAGGACACGACGGTTGGTATCGCGCCCGTCGGATGCTCGGTTTTTGCTTATAACTACTTCAACTGCGATATGATCGAAGCGCCCCACGGCAGAGCACCTGCTGTTGCAACCGGCGTTAAGAGAGCAAACCCCGACCTCACCGTATTCACCTATCAGGGTGACGGCGACCTTGCCGCAATCGGTACTGCAGAGACGGTTCACGTCGGCGCAAGAGGCGAAAACATCACCATCATCTTCGTAAACAACGCGATCTACCGTATGACCGGCGGTCAGATGGCTCCCACAACGCTTCTCGGTCAGGTATCCACCACCTCGCCCTACGGCAGAATCAAAGAGCTTCAGGGTAACCCCATCCGCGTTTGCGAAATGGTCAGCACCCTCGACGGCGTTGCTTATGCAGAACGCGTTTCGGTTGACTGCGTAAAGAACGTTCTCGCTGCAAAGAAAGCAATCAAAAAGGGCTTTGAGATGCAGATGAACAAAAAAGGTCTCTCGATCATCGAGGTTCTCTCTACCTGCCCGACGAACTGGGGACTTTCTCCCGAAAAATCGCTCGAATGGCTCAGAGAAAACATGATGGCTCACTACCCGTTGGGCGTTTATAAGGACATCACGAAGGAGGAAACGAAATGAGTGCAATTCTTCTTGCGGGCTTCGGCGGACAGGGCATCCTTTTCGCAGGAAAGCAGCTCGTTCTTGCAGGAATGAAGAACGACAAGCAGGTTAGCTGGCTTCCCTCCTACGGTCCCGAAATGAGAGGCGGTACCTGTAACTGCTCGGTCAACATCGACGACGAGCCCATCGGCTCGCCCCTCGTTACTACTCCCCATATTCTCATCGCGATGAACAAGCCCTCGCTTTTGAAATTCGAAGGCAGAGTTGCTGTCGGCGGTTCTATCGTTATCGACAGCTCGCTCATCGACGTTAAGACCTCCCGTGACGACGTTACGGCTTACTATATCCCTGCAACCCAGATGGCGAACGATGCAGGTATTCCGAAGCTTGCAAACGTCATCATCCTCGGTCATCTCATAAAGAAGACAGGTCTTTTCGATGCCGACTACTTTATGGAATGCATCAAAGCATCCGCGCCGAAAGCAAAACCCGAGCTCGGCGAGTTGAACGCAAAAGCGTTGCAGATGGGCTATGATTACGTCGGCTGATAACCGAACCAAGGTTTGCGCCGTCATCGCCGCCGCAGGAAGCGGCAGTCGTATGGGCGGTGTATCGAAGCCGAACATAAAGCTACTCGGAAAAACACTTTTTGAATACGTGCTCGACGCGGTCTCCGACTCATTCATCGACGAGACCGTCGTCGTCTGCTCGGAGGACAACATCGAATCGCTCCGTGCACTTTCGGGCAATTTCAAAAAGCCGATAAAATTCGTTCTCGGCGGTAAAACGCGTGCCGAATCGGTCAGAAACGGCGTCAACGCTTCGAGCGAAGATACCGACGTCATCTGCGTTCACGATTGCGCGCGTCCGTTCGTCACGAAAGCGATTTTTGAGGAAACGGTCCTCGCGGCGGTTGATTCGGGCGCATCCTGCGTCTGCTCGCCCGTTACCGATACGCTCAAATACAGAGACCCGAAAACGAACGAGATCTCGACCCCGAACCGAAATAATCTTTTCGCCGTTCAGACGCCCCAATGTTTTAAAAAGAAGCTGTATCTCGATGCCGTCAGTCGGGCAGAGGATTTCTATGCCGATTTTACGGACGAGACCTCGCTTCTCGAGCATTTTGGAGTCACGGTTGAATATATCGTTCGCTCCGAGCCGAACATGAAGCTGACTTCCGTTGCTGACGTTGCGGTTGCGGAAGCGATTATGAATCAAATCAAAAGTTCAAGGTGATTAATATGATAAGAATGGGACAGGGCTACGACGTCCACCGCCTCGTTGAAGGCAGAAAACTCATCCTCGGCGGAAAAGAGATCGAGTTCGAAAAAGGATTGCTCGGTCATTCCGATGCCGACGTGCTTACCCACGCGATCTGCGATGCGCTTCTCGGCGCGGCGGCGCTCGGTGACATCGGCAGAAGATTCCCCGACACCGACGATAAATACAAAGGCATCAGCTCGCTGAAGCTTCTCAAGGAAGTCGGCAACCTTCTCAAAACGATGGGATGCGAGATCAACAACATCGACGCTACCGTTATCGCGGAAGCACCGAAGATTTCTCCCTACATCGACGAGATCCGCCGCAACATCGCGAACACTCTCGACATCAGCACCGGCGCGGTCAGCATAAAAGCAACGACCGAGGAAGGGCTCGGATTCACAGGAAAAGGTGAGGGCATGGCGGCGATCGCCGTTGCCGTCATCAACGAGTAATTAATGAAAATAACCAACGTTGATTTGCAGGAAGGGGTTTTTCTCTCTTCCTGCAAAACCGATATGTTCAAATCTGCATTAATGACCGTTACGGTCGCGATTCCGCTTGATGCGGAATCTGCATCGGGATTTTCGTTGCTTACGAATATGCTTTCGCTCTGCACGGGGAAATATCCCTCGATGAAATCCTTTTCGGTCATAAAAGACGAGCTCTATGCTTTGGGGTTGGATGCCTACGTCCAGCGCCGAGGCGAGCTTTTGTTGTTGCGCCTTGAAATAAGCACGATCGCCGATTCTTACGCTTTTGACGGCGAGAAGGTGCTTGAGCGCGCGACGGTTTTGCTCGGCGATGCGATTTTCAATCCACATCTGGAAGACGGCGTTTTTCCGAATGACAGCGTGGAGAACGAAAAGATATGCCTCATCGAGGAGATCGCCTCACGTATCGAAAACAAGCCGTCCTATGCGATGCTTCGCGCAAGACAGATCATGTGCGAGGGCGAGCCGTTCTCGGTTGACGTTGGCGGAGAGATCGACCGTGTCGAAAAGCTCGACGGAGCGATACTTCTCGATTTTTACAAAAAAGCGATCAACGATTACCCCGTTTTTATTACCTACGCAGGCGAGGCGGACGCAGACTACGTTGAAGAATGTGTCCGAAAGAACCTCCCGTTCAAAAAAAGAAGTTTTAATATACCAAAACCCGTTGTCCACGAAAACCGCGGCGAAGTTGTCCGCGTTTTTGAGGAGATGGAGATGGAGCAGAGCGTTCTTATTCTCGGATTTACGCACGATATGGCTGACACGCCCGAAAAGCGCGCGGTTCTTACTGTGTTCGACGAGATTTTCGGCGGCTCGAGCGCGAGCAAGCTGTTTATGAACGTGCGCGAAAAGGAAGGGCTCTGTTACTATTGCTCGAGTTATCCGTCGGCAGGAAAAAACGTACTTTTTGTTTCCTGCGGGATCGAGCCAAAAACCGAAAACCAAGCAACCGACGCTATTTTCAAGGAAGTCGACGCGATGAAATCGGGCGATTTTTCGGAGAGCGATATCGAAAACGCAAAAAGATCGATACTCCGCAACCTCGACGGCGTCGGCGGAGGGCTCGGCTCAATCACGGGATATCTCCTGAGCCAAAAGCTCAATTCAAATCCCGTCACCCTTGAAGAAAGCAAAGCGCTCATTTCAAAAGTCACGCGCGAGGAGATAATCGCCTTTGCGCAGAGCGTCACTCCCGAACTTGTTTATATTCTCGGAACGGAGGCGGCGGAATGAGCTTTTTAACAAAAGAAAACAAGAATTTCAAAGAAAAATATCTCCATACCCGTCTTGACTCGGGCTTTTCGATCTACGTCGTACCGAAGAAATTCCCTACTTCGTATGCGATGATCTCCTGCGATTTCGGCAACGCCGATCTCGTTTATGAGCTCGACGGAAAGCAATACACCCTCCCCTCGGGAACTGCTCATTTTCTTGAGCATAAGATGTTCGAGTCGGCGGACGGAAGCGATATGTTTCTCGAGTTTGACAACTTCGGCGGAAACGCAAACGCGTTTACGTCGTTCGAAAACACGGGATATTACTTCTCCTGTACCGACAATTTCTTTGAAAATTTAGATATACTCTTGAAATCGGTCTCGTCGATTCATTTCACCGACGAATCGATCGAAAAAGAAAAGAAGATCATCGCGCGCGAAATAATGATGTACGAGGATTCGCCTCATTCTGCGATGACACGCAATCTCTACAAATCGCTCTACCACCGTCACCCTCTTATCACACCTATCTCGGGCACGGTCGAGTCGATCTCGCAGATCGGAAAAGATATTCTTACGCGCGCCTACAACGATTTTTACGTTCCGTCAAATATGTCACTCTGCGTTTGCGGTGACGTCGATGCGGAAAGGGTCAAGGAGCTTGCCGAAAAGTATTTCGGAGCTGTTTCCCATCCGCGTCCGAAGACGATTTTTGATTCCGAGCCGATTTCGGTTAAGGAAAAAGAATCAAAATCTTCCCTCCCCGTTGCCGTGCCGCTTTTTGCGCTCGGCATAAAATGCAAACCGTTCGAGAAAATCGACCTCGACGCTCAGAGGCGCGGAACGGCGATGCGTCTTGCCGTCTCGCTCACGTTCGGACGTTCGAGCGATTTTTACTGCGACAACTACGAAAAAGGTCTCCTGAACGAACGCTTTTTCGCATCATATACGCAGTCGAAAAACGCCTCCCACCTTATGATCTCGGGAAGCGGAAACGACTTTAAAACAGTGGCGGAGCTTGCAATCAAGGAGCTCGAAAGACGCAAGCGCGAGTTCTTCACGGACGAGCAGATTCTCCGCGAGAAACGCGCCTCTTACGCCGAATGTATCATGCTTTTTGACAACGGCGAGGACATCGTTTCGGCGATCGTCCCGACTGCTTTCCTCGGGTTCGACGAGTTTGACTGCATCGAGCTCGTGCGTGATATTACCCCCGATGAAATACGCGACGCGCTCAACTCCATCGACACGGAAAATTTCGCGTTAAGCGTTATCACTCCCCGAAATTAATCTTGAAAGGAACGGTTTTTTATGAACAGAATCGCTTTCCCCGGACTCGGGTTCGAATTCAATATCAATGAGACCGCGTTTTCGGTCTTCGGAATCGACATTCAATGGTACGGAATCATCCTTTCGCTCGGTATTGTCAGCGCTTTCCTGCTTTTCTATTACCTTGCGACGAAAAAGGAACTCATCGATCCCGACACGGCATACAACGTGACGCTTCTCGTCGTTCCGATCGCGATAATCGGCGCAAGATTTGTCTATGTCGCGACGAAATGGGAGGACTACAAGGGCACCGGTTTCCTTAATATGATAAACATCCGCGCCGGCGGTATTGCAATCTACGGCGCGATAATCTTCGGGCTACTTACCGTTTTGGTCTACAGCAAATTCAAAAAGACGAGCGCGCTTTCGCTTCTAGATGCGCTTGCACCTGCGGTTATGCTCGGTCAGGTCATCGGACGCTGGGGCAATTTTGTGAACGCCGAGGCGTACGGCTGGAGCGAGGGGGTTGATGCACTCCCTTGGAGAATGGAGCTCGATTTCGTTCGAATCGACGGTGTCTATCTCAACTCGACCTATCCTCACACGGCGAACGTTCATCCGACGTTCCTCTATGAATCGCTTTGGAATTTCCTCGGTCTTGCTTTGATTCTCGCGTTCCTCTACCGCAAGAAGAAATTCAACGGCGAAATCTTTTTCACTTATATGGGATGGTATGGACTTGGCAGAGCGTTCATCGAGACGCTCCGTACCGACAGTCTTTATCTCGCCGGAACGATTAAATTCTCGGTTTTCGTTGGAATCATTTGCGTTCTCGCATCAATAGTCGCACTTGACAGTCTTGCCGTAAGAGCAAGAACCGAGGCGAGTGAGCTTTCGGAATACAAGTCCGAGTTTTCTGCCGTTAAGCTCGCCGTAAGCGCCGAACCCGATGCGCTCAAAGAGACCGAAACCGAAGAAGAAAACGAAGCCGAACTCGAAGAGATCGGCGACGCTGACGAAGAAGTTCTCGCCGAGCAGGACGCTCTCGACGGCGACATAAACGAAATTGAATCCGAAGGAGAATAAAACATGAATCTTATCGACGGAAAGGCGATATCCGCAAAATGCAAAGCGGAAACTGCCGAAGAAATTAAAAATCTTACCGCATCGGGACTTCGCGCTCCCTGCCTCGCGGTCATTCTTGTCGGCGAAGACCCTGCATCAAAGGTCTACGTACGCAACAAAAAGCTCGCTTGCGAAGCGGTCGGCATAACGAGTCTTGAATATCTTCTCTCGGCAGACGAGCCCGAGGAAAAGCTTCTTGAGCTCATCGATTTCCTCAACAAGGACGAAACCGTCGACGGCATCCTCGTTCAGATGCCCGTTCCGAAGCACATCGACCCCGACAAGGTCATCGATGCGATAAGCCCCGACAAGGACGTTGACGCGTTCCACGCATACAACGTCGGCAAGCTCTTCACGGGTGCGCCCCGTTTTCAGCCCTGCACTCCTGCAGGCGTCATGAGATTGCTCAAGGAATCGGGCGTTTCGGTCGCAGGCAAGAACTGCGTCGTCGTCGGAAGAAGCAACATCGTCGGCAAGCCCATGGCTGCACTCCTTCTTGCGGAGAACGGCACAGTCACCGTTTGCCACTCGCGCACGAACGATCTCCCCTCGGTTACGAAAAACGCCGATATCCTCATCGCCGCTTGCGGTAGACCGAAGATGATTACGGCAGATATGGTAAAAGAGGGCGCAGTCCTCATCGACGTCGGTATCAACCGCGTGGGCGACAAGCTCGTCGGCGACATCGATTTTGACGGATGCGCAGAGAAATCGTCGTTCATCACCCCCGTTCCCGGCGGTGTCGGACCTATGACGATCGCGATTTTGATGCAGAACACTCTCACTTCCTTCAAAATGCGTTTTGGTCTTTAATTTTCCTAAAAATGCCTTCCCCTTGATACCTACCCCACGAAACAAGTTTCGCGGGGGCCCCATACGGAAGGGGGACCGTCCGAGACGGTGGATGAGGTGTAGGATGCGAAGCATCCGTGCCTATTCTTTATCAATGTTAACTAACGCTGTCTTTCAGACAGCTACCCCTCATCAGTCACCTGCGGTGACAGCTTCCCCCAAGGGGGAAGCCATATCTGTAATACTTTCACATACAACAAAAAAGCTTTCGGAAATCAAAATCCGAAAGCTTTTTATTTATTCACATGTCGCCGATTTTTATGTTTTTATTTTTTAAATATCCTTGCCTTTATGCCCGACCACATGATTATTATTACCTGCGCGGGAATGCCGATGATGAAAATAAGCCACTTTTCATAGTCGGGGAACGAGAGGTAAACCGAGGTCAAAATACTCCATACAAGCAGAGAGATAAAAACGAAGTTCAGCTTCGCTTTTCCCCAGATCGAGTTGAAAACGATGAGAAGAATCGAGCATATCGGCACACAATAGACGTAGACGAGCCAGGTCTTTTCGAGCTTCGTCGCGAGCCCGAGAACAACGAACGCGACCGTCGCGATCAAAAGCGCGAGCATACAGGAAAGACCCGTGATGATGAGTCGGTTCTTCTTTAGCTGACGCGGGATGCTTTGCATCGTCGCTTTCAGGTCGTGAACGTCCTCGAGGAGATAGTCGACCGTGACGCCGAAAACGTCGGCGATTTGCTTCAGAACGATAACGTCGGGAATCGACTCTCCGCGTTCCCATTTCGAGACGGCTTTGTCGGAATAGTTAAGTTTTTCGGCAAGCTCCGCCTGCGTAAGCGGAACGGCTTTTCGAAGTTCGGCGATGTTGTTCGCGATGATTCTCTTGTGATCTTCCAAAACGTGACCCTCCTCTCTGTTTTTCATGATATCACTTAAAATCACCTTTGTCAAGAGGCAAAACCCTTGCAAACACTCATTTTTCTACCGTCGGTAGAACGGTAGAATTTTTTCTCTACCGCGCGCAACACCGACGGTCGAGACGGAAAACGGGAGAGTAGGTGGATTTTTTGGGGAGCTTGCAGTATAGTTTTTTTGTAATCACCTTTACTTTGTAAAGGCAAATCGACAAAAGAAGGTATTGCTTTGAAAAACATAAAAATCTACGGCGACTCGATACTCAAGGGCGTTATGTACAACGAAGAGCTTGGGCGTTACCGCCTTTTCGGCTATCGCTACGAGGACCTCAAGGACAACGGCATCGAGGTTGAGAACAACTGCAAGATGGGTGCCACGATCGAGACGGGGTTCGAGATAATGAAAGACACCCTTCGTGATTGTACTGACGATACGACGGTAATTCTCGAATACGGCGGAAACGACTGCAACTTTAACTGGGAAAAGGTTTCGAACGACCCGAACGGTGATTTTCTTCCGAACACAGAGGCAGAGAAATTCAGCGAAACTTATCTTAAAATGATCGACTTCGCACGCGAAAAGGGAGCGCAGGTTGCTGTTTGTAACCTCGTGCCGATCGATTCGCCGCGTTTTATGAACTGGGTCTCGCAGGGCTTGAGTTATGAAAACATCCTCAAATGGATGGGCGACGTGAACCGAATCGCGCGTTGGCAGGAATATTACAGCCACCTCGCCGAGAAGGTTGCCCGTATTGCAAAATGCCCTATCCTCGACCTCAGAACGAGCTTCCTAACGCACGACAGGATGGAAAAAATGATCGGAATCGACGGTATCCACCCGAGTCAAGAGGGTCATTCGCTCATCTCGAGCGTCTTCCAAAAAGAGATTCTCGAAGGCGTTTTCTAAATAAAATTTTCGTTGCATCTATCCCCTTTTTCTATCGAAAAAGGGGATTTTTCTTTAACTTTTTTTGGTAATTCACTTGCGAAAATATGAAATTTATGTTACAATAGTAATGTGATAGTTGTTGCTTTTTGCAACACAGAAGACATTTTTGATACACCGTGTAGGTTTTTATCCGCAGCGGCGGCAAGTGAGGTAATACTATGAAATTCGCGATAGGAGATTTGATCGTTTACGGAGAGACGGGTGTTTGCAGAGTTGAAGACATCCTCGAAAAAGAGCTTCTCGACGGGCCAAAAGAATGCTATAAGCTCATGCCCTATTATTCGAGTTGTGCGATTTTCACCCCGACCGATAACGGAAACGTTTTCGTGCGTCCCGTTGTCACCCGCGACGAGGCGGATGCGCTCGTCGACCTTTTCCGTACCGCCGATCCCGAGATCAAGACGGCTTCTTCTCCGCGCGAGCTGACTGAAAAATACGACAAGATCATCAAGCTTCACGACTGCAACGCACTCGTTGACCTCGTCGTTTCGATCTATAAAAAGCGTGATTCGCTCATTGCGCAGAAGAAAAAGCTCTCTGCAATCGACGAACGATTCCTCAAAAAGGCGGAGGACCTCCTCTTCGGCGAGCTCGCCGCAGTCCTCGAAATCAAAAAGACCGATATGCGTGAATATATCGAGTCGAAGTAATTAATATGAACATTAAAAGGGCATCACCATGATGCCCTTTTTGTTTTACGTTATTATGCCAAGCGCAACGCGCGCGTTAGTTTGAAGGTGAAATCGCTCAAAGCGCGTAGCAGAATGACGCAGAATGAAAAAACGGCACCCGACGCTGTATTGTCACCCCGCGAAACAAGTTCCGCGGGGACCCCAATCTACTGCGAGCGGTGCCGATTTTTTATAGAATAAATTTATTTATTCGTTCTGCGTTATTATGCAAGGCGCGAAAAGAAGTTCATTCGGTCGCCGCCGTCACTCATCCCGCCCTTGAACGTCTTCAAATGCGTGAAACCGCATTCCTTGAGCGCGTTTTGAAGATTGACGTTCTTCGTCGACACGTCGGCATAGATGCGCTCGAGCCCGAGAGTGTTCTTCGCGAATTGCTTCGCGAGGTTGACCGACTCGATATCAACGCCTTTTGCTTTTACGCTTTCGTTTGCAAAATAGAGCGTGAGCTCGCAACGGCTTTCCGAAAGAACGATTCTGCCGAAGTTTGCGATACCGATAATCTCGCCCGTTTTCGTGAAGATTCCGACCATCTTCGTCGAGGTGACGCCTTCGAGCTTTTCGAAAAGCATATCAACGCGCTCCTCGTCGTAGGTGAATGCAGGTTCACCGACGGGGGATTCGTATTTGCGCCAGAACGCGCGCATTTCTTTCAGGTTCATCTCTCTGAGAGCAACCGCTTTTCCCGTTAATTCTGCCATTTTTCAAAAAACTCCTTTTATTCGTTCGGCATCCTGCCGATTATTCTCAAAAACCTATCGACGTAGACCTTGTCGTATCCGCAATCCTCGTATCCCTCGGGCGAGGATATTTTTTTCGTCCCGATTCTCATAAGTGCTTCATCAAGCACTTCAAGCTCGAGGTAAGTATCGTGTTGGCGGCGCTCAATTTCGTGATTCACCGTCGGCTGGGAGAAGACGATTTCCTTTCCGTCAAGGTCAAGCTTGTAGTAAAAATTGCCGTCTTCTTTGTATTCGTAAATCGAAAAGAGCTTTGTGCCGAATCCCGTTTCGACGCTCTTTACTTCGGTGTAGGAATATTCTCTGCCCGACGGGTCGAATGGTGTGTGACGGATTATTTTGTCGGGCGTGACGACGGTCATAGTGGTTGCACAAAGGTAGATTGCAATTATCCAAAGCGCGATGACGGCATATTTGAGCTTGCCGAGCTTTGAGATAATCCTCTTAAGAAACCGCACGTCCTCGTCGTTCTTCACCGCATAGACCTTGAAGCGGTCAAGAAGAAGCACCATAAAAATAAGCGCAGGTACAATAACAAGAAACATCAATATTTTTCCCGCGAGCGCACCGTGCTCATAGAAAAGCCAATCCTTCGGCAAGAGCAGACTTTCCGTTAAAAACGTCGTTCCTCCAACAAGAGCAAGGGTCACGAGGAAATAAAAGACGATTGCAAGAACAAAAATTCCAATCTTTTTCAATATATTCATACCGTTTTCTCCATTCGGGCTTTAAGCCGTAAAACGATCGGTCGGTTATAGCGCTGAACAACGATAAACTGCGCGTCGAAAAGCATCGCAACAAACGCCGAGATAAGAAACGCGCTCGGGCAACCCCACACAAAGATGAAAAGCACGCTGAAAACCGAAATGACCTCGTTTATCCAATGGTCGAGCTCGGATTTTGACATCGTCGTTGCGAGTTGATCGAGGGTGCGGTTCTTGAAGTCGTACGCCTCGGGGTCGAACGTAAGGACCTTGTCCTTCCATTTTCTTACCTTTAATATTTTGTAAAGCCGTTTTTCAAAAGCGCGTTGCCTGTAAAACGGGTGGTTGTAATCGATTTTGAACCTCTTCGTAACCTCGCCGAAGAGTATGCGAAGCCCGAAGTGATAGAGTATCATAAACGCTACGATACCCGTCCAAAGAACGGCACCGTGCTCAAAAATTTCCGCGTAATGCAACCAAAAGCACACCGCCGAAACAACCGCAACGAGCGCCATAACGGAATACATAAAAACCGCAGGACCGCTTAATTTTTTTGATTTCATGGTTTTGAAATCCTTTTAGTTTTTGGATTTTGACGATTCAAGAAGAACGATTGTCTCCAAATGATTCGTAAAAGGAAACATATCAACGGGTTGAATCTTCTTCACCTTGTAGCCGCCCTTCTTGAGCGCAAAGAGGTCGCGAGAGAGCGTTTCGGGGTTGCAGGAAATATAGACGATCTTCCCGGGCGAAAGGTTGAGAAGGCAGTCAAGAAATTTCTTACTGCATCCCGCGCGGGGCGGATCGGTCATAACGACGTCGATATTTACGCCCTTTTGAGCGAGCGATTCCATATATTCGCCCGCATCGGCGTTCACGAACTCGGCGTTTTTGATTCCGTTGAGCTCGGCGTTTTTGATTGCGTCCTTTACGGCATCCGAGTTGACCTCAACGCCGATAACCTTTTTTGCATTTTTTGCTATCGTCAGCCCGATCGTGCCGATACCGCAGTAGGCATCGAGAACGGTCTCACGACCCGAAAGTGAAGCGTATTCTTTCGCGAGGGTGTAGAGCTTCTCCGTCTGGACGGGGTTGACCTGATAGAACGAGCGCGGACTTATGCGGAACGAGAGGTTACAGAGCTTGTCCGTGATATACCCGTCGCCGTAAAGAATTTCGCTCCTCTCGCCGAGGAAAAGCGGAGTCTCCGTCGGGTTCACGTTCCAAACGACGGTTTTGAGCTTCGGGCAGATCTTCACGAGCTCGTTCGCGAACTCGTTCTTTTTCGGGAAATCTCCTTTTGCCGTGACGAGAACCGCCATAAATTCGTCGGTCGCAAAAGCGCGGCGAACGAGGACGTGGCGCAAAAAGCCCCGTCCCGTTCTCAAATCATACGCTTTTATTCCAAATTTTATCGCAAGCTTTTCCACCGTGCGTGCGATTTTCTGCGAATATTCGTCCTCGAGCAGGCAGGAGCTGACGCCAACGACCTTTTTCGTCGAGGACTGATAGATTCCCGAGAAAATCCGTCCGTTTCGGAAGGAAAACGCGGTCTGGAGCTTGTTTCGGTAATGCAACGGGTCGGTCATACCGATTATTTCATCGATATGGCAATATCTCCCGAGAAGCTTGATTATTTTTGCCTGCTTGAACGAAAGCTGTTCCTCATAGTCAAGGTTCTGAAGCTGACAGCCGCCGCATTTTTTTGAGTATTGACAAATTGCCATAAAGTACCTTATTTAAAATCGACGTCCTTGATTTCGTTGAAGCAGATGTAGGTCTTACCGCAGTTGATCGTGAGCTCTTTGCCGTTCATATCATAGAACTTCATCGAGTCCTTTTCGCTGTTCTTCGTCCAATATATCTTCTGCTTCACGCCGTTGGAGATATAATAAGCGGTGGCGTTCTTTCCGCCCTTCCAGTTTATGTAACGGTGGGTTCTGACGTGTTCCTGATCGAACGCAACGGGGGTGTGAAGCACGAGCACGTTCGTAAAGTTGAGCTGTTCGCCCGTTCTCGAGTCGATATGGGGCTCGACGACCTTCTTCTTCGAGTTGTAGTAGGTCTTTGCGTAGGTTTTTGTTTCTTCGTTGTAGATGAATCCCGATTCGTTCACGCCGAAGTCGATATAGAGCTCCTTGCATTCCTCGCCGTTCGGAATAACGACCTCGTCAACCGACTCGGGGAAGTTGAACGCCATGCCCTGCTTATCTTTTGCAAGGTCGGTTCTTATCTTCGAGTTTTTGCACATTTCGGGGAGCTTCGGAGCATCGAAGTACATCGTGTGCTCGAGCGCATAGCCCGCGTTGAGGCGGTCCTTGTCACGGATGAAAAGGTTGTAGCCATAGGGTGAGCTGTCAATCTGAAGGACGCCGATCGAATCAACGTAAGGCGTGATTTTTGCTGCCTGGCCGAAGTTGACGTAAAGCGAGTCGAATCCGACCGCGAGTGCGGCAAAATATTTACGGCAGGAGCGTACCGAGCATACCTGCGGAACCGCGCTGTAATCGCCGTACATGCACATGAGGCGCGTCTGATAGCCCTCAACGGGAATCTCAAAAATAACGTCTGCCTTGCCGATGCCGTACTGGGGCATTGCGGGTGCGATGTTGTTTACCATGATCGAAACGGGGCGCTTGCCGACACCGCCGTCGGTGAGGTCATAAAGACCGGTGAGAATGTTGCGGTATTTCGGGTCGAGAACCTCGGGCTCGTCGGAGACCTCGGGCTCGCTCGATTCGGTGGATTCAACCGAAACGTCGCTTGCATCAGCCGAGACGTCGCTCGATTCGGTCGAGACGTTGCTCGATTCGGTCGAGGCCGCGGGCGTCGAATCAACGTCCGAAACGTCGGAAACGGGTTCCTGCGTGAGTCCTGCACATCCGACAAAAATCGTCATGACGAGCAAAAGCATCGCTAAAATTCTTTTTTTCATTTTTGAGTTCCTCCTGAGTAAATGGTTTTATATTTGTTTTTTATTTCTTTAAGCAAACAATAGACAGATTTATTTATTCTTCTCTTGTGCGTTTTGTTTTGCGGTTGTTATTGACGAGATAAGCATTCGGCGAATTGTGCCGCATTTGTTGTTTAGGGTTTTATATGTCGAATCGGAAATGGCATTTGTCTTAAAAAGAACCTCAAACCAATATTCTGTTTCGTAGCATTCTTTCAAGGCAATTTCCATTTTATTTATAAAATCAGCACGGCTTTGTGCATATTTTGCCTCATGACTGTTGGCGCCGATAGAGGAACAAGACCTCAACAATTGATTTACGAATACGGAACGCCCTTTTATGTTGTCGCACACAGCTGTTGTTTCTACCGCAAGCTCAACTGCTAATTCCTTGATGGTTTTATTGTTCATAGAAGTTCCTTTTCATATATAGCGATATACTCGCTTCGCTCCTGCGATATATTCTTCGAATGCGATATAACCTCGCTTCGCGCGGTTGCGATATGACATAAATTCCATACGCGCCCGCAGGGCATATCGAGTTGCGAAGCAACATATCGCACGCCGAAGGTGTATATCGCAAATTCCGACAGGAATTTATATCGCTGAAACCGCTCGTTCCAAAAGAACGACGGTTTCAACATGCCCCGTTCTCGGAAACAAGTCAAACGGTTCGGCTTGGTTCGTCGTATAACCAAGCTCTGCGAAGATCTTGCAATCTCTTGCGAGCGTTGCAGGGTCGCAGCAAATGTAGATAACTCTTTCGGGGTGTGCGTTCACGACCGTTTCGATAACGGCTCGGTCGAGCCCTTTTCTCGGCGGGTCTACGATAATAATGTCGGGGTTGCCGAACTTCTTTTTGCATTCCTCGACGCCGACCGAGGCGTCACCGCAGACGAAAAGCGTGTTTTCCTCGCTTCTGCCGTTAAGACGCGCATTTTTCTTCGCGTTTTCGACGGCGGAATCGATAATTTCGACACCGCATAATTTGTCCGTTTCCTTTGCAACGCAGATACCTATCGTACCCGCGCCGCAATAGAGGTCGAGTATAACCGACGGATGCGAACGCTCGGGAACGAAGTCCTTCGCGCGGTTATAGAGCCGTTCCGCCATAATAGAATTGACCTGATAGAACGACCGCGGAGAAATCTCGAACATCTTTCCGCAGAGGGTGTCGGTGAGCACGTCGCGCCCGAGAAGCTTTTCGGTCTTGTCGCCGAAAATGACGTTATCGCGGCGGCGGTTGAGGTTAAGATGCACGCCGACGACTTCCTTAAATTTCTCGGAAATACGTTTTGCAAGCTCGGGGATTTTTTTGTCCTTTTCTTTTGCGACGAGGCAGACGAGAACCTCGCCTTTTTGATTCTTGCGCATGACGATATGGCGCAAAACGCCCATTCCCGTCGTTTCGTCGTAGGGTTTTATGCGGAGCTCGTTCGCGCTCTCGGCGCAGAACGAGGCGATCTCTTCAAAAATTCCGTCCTGAAGCATACATCCGCTGTGACTGATGATACGATGCGAATGGCGCGCGTAATAGCCGAAGATACATTCCCCGTTCTTTCCGACCGAAAAGGGATATTGCACCTTGTTTCTGTAAAATTCACTTTCGCCGAACGCCGTTTCCGTTACGTCAACGTTGAGTCCGCCGATGCGTGAAAACGCCTGCTTCACGAAGCTGCGTTTTAGCTCGCGCTCGGATTCGTACGAAATATGACGGAACGCGCATCCGCCGCATTTTGTGCTAACGGCGCAGTCGGGCTCGATCCTGTCCTTCGATGCCGAAAGAAGCTCGAACATTTTCGCAAAGGAATGGGTCTTGAGCTCCTTCATAACGACGGCGCGAACTCTGTCGCCGACCGCCGTATCGGAAATGAAGAACACCTTTCCGTCGACGCGCCCGACGCCGAAGCCCTCGGGTGTGAGGTCGGTTATTTCGGTTTCAATAATATCGTTTTTCATGATTTTTTCCTGCTTTTGAGAGCGTTGTAGGGTTTCGGGAGGGTTAATTTTTCGATGATAGGCGAAATTACGTTGAGAACGAGAACGATGAGATATCCCCATTCATATCCGCCAAAAAATTTGCGCGACGCAAAGATAAGGCAACCGCAGAGAATCCCGAAAAGTGCCCTGCCGTTTCTTGTCATAGGAGTCGTATGCCGTTCGTTGAGCGCAAATACCGAGATGAAAAAGACCGCGCCCGAGAAGAGTATGCTGTAGGCGAAGAAGTTACTCTCCGCATCACTCGACGGGAACGTGAGCGAGAGCACGAGTATCACGAAAAGCGACGCTCCCGTCGGGAGAATATCCGCCTCTTTGCGGAAAAGGAGATATATCAAGGATATCAACATCGCCGCCACGGCAATCTCGCCGAGCGCGCCCGAGGCGAACCCGAAAAGCTGGGGAACCGTTCCGTCCTCGTAGACGCTTCCGTCCGAAATGTACTGAAGCGGAGATATAACGCGGTATCCCGAAATAAGCCGCTCGTCGATCGTGATATCCGTCGCCGAAAAGTAGGCGAACGGTCGGGTGAAAACGGTCATAAATTTCTCGAACGCAACGTTCAAAACGAACGCCGAGAGAATAAACGGGTTGAAGATACGGCGTCCGAAGAGCTTCAGATTCTTCGCCAAAACAACGAAAAACGCCGAAAAAGCGGGCATCCAAAGCGGAACGCAGACGGGCATCGCAAAGCAGGCAAGAACACCGTAGACGAACGCCATGAGGTCAACCCTTGCACCGCGGCCGCGCTTGAAAACAAAGCGCAAAACGAGAACATCGAGTGCAAGCGAAGAGATTCCGCCGACGGCAACGAGCGTAAGAACCCTCGCGCCGAAGATATAAACGCTCCAGATAATGACAGGTATAAGCGCAATCAGCCAATCCTTTGCGCGGTCGTTAAAGGTATCGCGCGTTTTTATGAACGGACGTGTCATGATTCCACCTCCGAATTTTTTCCGATGAGTGAGAGAAGCTCGATTCCGCTCGGGCAGATATATTCACAGCAGCCGCAAGCGATACAATGCTTTTTGAGGTTTTTATCTTCCCCGACAGAGGCGCGGAAAGGGAAAAGCCCGACGGGGCAAACGCTGATGCATTTTCCGCAGAAGATGCACTCTGCCGTGACCTTTTTGACATTCTCGGCGGAAATAATGCATTTCGTTCCGTCGGAGATGAACTCTCCTGCAACAGCACCCGAAACAAGTCCGTTTTCGACGATGATGCGGTTTTCGCTTTCGAGATTTGCGCCCGAAACGAGTGATTCGACCGAGACGCCTTTCGGTACGCGGAGGTTGAAGCCGTTTCCGTCAAGATCGCAGACAGTGAGATAGCGGTCGAGGTGCGGAACACCGTTGAGGAACGAGTCGTATAGTGCGCTCACCGTCTCCGCGCCGACGGGAAGTATGCCGAGGTCGATGGGCGACTGACCGATCTTGAGGTCGGTTCTGAAAAGTGTATGAAGAATAATTTCGTCTGTGTAGGGATATTTTTCCTCAAGAACGGCGAACCCGAAAAGATTTTTATCGTTCGCGAACTCGAGAAGCGAATCAAACGCGTCACGGCGCTTCTTCCCGATAACGAAAATGCATCTGCTTGCGCCGACCGCGTGAAGAAGTAACTTCGCACCGCCGACGATAGATTTCGCCTTCTCGATACAAAGCCGATATACCGAAGCGGAACGCGGATCGGGATCGGTGCAGTCGATAATAAGAGTTTCGCAGAGATCGCGCGATTCGTCAATGAGACGGAAAAGCGCTCTGCCGGAACGGGAGTCGGTAACCGAAAGCTCGCGTGAGCGCTCGGAGATATAGCTTCCGTCCATGTCGGTGATTGCTCTCGTCTCGGGAGGAAAGAGCTTCAGCTCGTCGTTTGTATCATCGTTTTTGACGGTGAGGTATCTTTTTCCGTCCTTTTCAAAAACACCCTCGAAAACGCCCGAGACCGATGAGTAGATCGGCGTTTCTCCGTCGAACGCAAGAAAAGCACCGCGCGCAACATGCTCTCCGACCGAGACGGAGATTTTTGCGCTCTCGCCGACGGGAACTCCGACACGGAAATTTCCACCCGTCGTTTCGAACGGCTTGAATAGAATTTTCGATTGTAACTGCGGTCTCACACCGCCCGAAAATTTGAGCACCATAGCCGACGCATTTTCCTTTTTTCGAAATATAACTATACATAGTATAGTATACCATATATATAGTATTTTTCAAGCATAAGTTTTTCGCTATCTTGTATAAAAAACGAAAAACAAACCCTTTTTTCGCAACAATCGGACGCTTTTTCGGAAACGGCGTTTTGAAAAATATCGATGAAAAGGATTGCGTTTTCGACTTTTTTCGGATATAATTTTCAAGGAAGGTGATTTTTCTTGAAATTAAAAGATAAACTCGACATAAAAATCTTTATTCTTTACATAATGAATAACGTCAGCCGTCCGCTTGAGTTCAACGAGATCAACGACATCGTGCTTCAGGACGAGTTCGTCGGTTATTTCGACTTTGCGGTATGCTTCTCCGAGCTTCTTGACATCGGTCAGCTCACAGAGATCAACGAGGACGGAACGCTTCTCTACACGATCTCCGAGATCGGAAAAGAGACGATCGCGAGCTATGAGTCGTCGCTTCTCCCCGTCATAAGAGAACGCGCACTCAACAGCGCGCTCAAATACACGGCAAGCAATCGGAACAAGAGCAAGGCAAGAGCTTGCGTCCATGAGGACGGCGAGGGATTCCGCCTCGATTGCAAAATCACCGACGGGAACGCCGAGTTGTTTTCGCTCTCCGTGCGTCTCGCTGACAGGGACTGCGCCGAAAAATACAAAAAGAACTTTGAGGAACGCTCCGAAGTGATTTTCAGAGGAGCCCTTTCGCTTCTTTCGGGGGATGTGAATTTTATCTTTGACGAATAGAGAAAAAGCGCACTGCGTTACCGAAGAACTAAAAAAGCTCTACCCGACCCCCAAGTGCGGACTCGACTGGGGCGGCGAGGATGAATATAAGCTCCTCGTCATGTCGATCCTCTCGGCTCAATGCACCGATGCAAGAGTCAACATCGTCTCGAAAACGCTTTTTGAACGTTTTCCGACGGTTTTTGATATGGCGGATGCGTCGCTTTCCGACATCGAGGACGAGATTCGCTCGGTCGGGCTTTATCGCTCGAAGGCAAGGTCGCTAAAAGAATGCTGTGAGCGCGTCGCTTACGTCTACGGCGGAAAGGTTCCGAAGGATATGAAGGACCTGCTTTCCTTGCGCGGTGTCGGGCGGAAGGTCGCGAACCTGCTTCGCGGAGACCTGTTTTCGCTCGGCGGTATCGTCGCGGATACGCATTGTATCCGAATTTCGGGACGTCTCGGGTTTTCCGACGGAAAAGACCCGCTCAAAACCGAACGCGCACTCGAAAAGCTGATTCCCACCGAGGAACAGAGCGATTTCTGTCACAGGATCGTAAACTTCGGGCGGGAGATATGCATAGCACGCTCGCCGAAATGCGAGGAATGTCCACTAAAAATTTACTGTGAGTATAAAAAATGATTGACCGAAAAGCGTTACAAAAGCTGATGTCTCTTACGAGACGCGCAATCGAAAAATATGATATGATCGAATCGGGCGACAGGATCGCCGTCGGTGTTTCGGGCGGAAAGGACAGTCTTGCGCTTCTCTGCGCGCTCCACGGACTTTCGCGATTTTACCCAAAAAAGTTCGAGATCGTTCCGATCAACGTCCGCATGGGTTTCCCGAACGAGACCGACGAGGTCTCACGCGCGCTCTGCGAGGAGCTTGGGCTCGAGCTCAAGACAGTTGAAAGCGATATCTATTCCGTCGTTTTTGAGGTTCGAAAGGAAAAGCACCCCTGCTCGCTCTGCTCGAACATGCGCCGCGGCGCGCTTTCCGCCGCCGCGAACGAGCTCGGATGCAACAAGCTCGCCCTCGGACATCATTTTGACGATGCCGTCGAGACGATAATTATGAATCTTTTCATCGAGGGTCGGTTCGATTGCTTCCGTCCCGTGACCTATCTCGACCGAAGCGGTATGACGGTAATCCGCCCGATGCTCTATCTTCCCGAAAAGGAAGTTACGCATTTCGTCCGCAAGAGCGGTATCGTTCCTGTTCCGAAAAACTGTCCCGAGGACGGTTTTACGCGACGCGAGGAAGCAAAAGTCGCACTCGCCGAGCTCGAACGCAAGGACAAGGGTGTTAAACAGCGTATTTTTAATGCGTTTTTTAATCGCTAACGCTCTCCATTAAAAATCTGCGATTTTTAATGGTTCTTTGAGAGGTTCGTTCGCTCGCGCCAATCTTGTGCGCGCCCTTCATCACCCCGCAAAACAAGTTTTGCGAGGACCCCGATTTGGGCTTGTCCAAGATTGCGAACCTCATAGGTATATTTTTCAAGGCGCATGTCCTTGAAAAATATGGAAATTTCATTATATAAGAAAACGGACTCAAACGAGTCCGTTTTATTGTTATATTTTTGCGCTATGAACGAACAGAACCTCTTGCAGTAGGTTTCTACTGCGAGAGGTTCCGATTTTTATAGAATAAATTTATTTATTCGGTCTGCGTTATTATGCCAAGCGCGTATTAGCCGATTTTGGGAAGACTTGCAGCAGCAACAGACTGACCGACACGACGGGATTTTTCGTCGGGAATGTGGAGCTGGATCTTCTTAGCGAGGTCGGGGAATTCAACGTCGAGAACTTCCTGAGCGCGTTCGAGAAGGAGCGCACCGCCGTCGCCGGAGGTAACACGGCCCATGATGAGAACGTGCTTGATGTCGTAGAACTCTGCGTAGAATGCGATCGCGTAGCCGAAGTATGCACCGATGGTGTCATAGATAGCAGCCGCACGGGGATCGCCTTCCTTCATGAGACCCTGAACGACCTTGAGCTTCTCTGCGGGAGAGAGGTTTTCGTCGAGCTCGATGCCTGCGAAGGGAGCGAGCTTGATAACGCCGTCCTGCGAGAAATATTTAACGCCGCAGCCGTAGTCGCCGGACCATTCGTCAACCATAGCGTCCTTGCAGTAGTCAACGGGAGCGAATGCGAGCTCGTTGAGCCAGCCGGTGATGTTGCCGTTGGGGTCAACGTAACCAACTGCTTCGGAGGTACCCATAGCAACACCGAGAACCGAGTTGTCGTTGAGGTTCATCGCACCTGCGAGAGCGGTAACGTCGCCGTCGTTTGCAACCTCGATCGGAATGTCTGCGCCGATCTCTTTACAAACGTTGATGTACATATCCTTGACTTTCTTGTCGAAGTCTTCGTCGTTAACCTTCAAGAAGAGCGAAGCGACCATGATACGGTTGTCAACGTACACGCCTGCGCTCGAGATACCGATCGCGTCAACGCGGGGCATCTTGGAAGCAGCGGTCTTCATCGCTTCGAGAATGCCTGCATAGTGGTAATCGGGGTCGGAGTTGATCTTGGGGAACCAAACAACTTCTTCGGAGTAAACGCTTTCGCCGTCGATAACAGCGGAAACCTTTCTGTCGCTTCCGCCTGCGTCGAAGCCGATACGGCATCCGTCGAGGTGTCTGCCAACGGGAGCTGCGCCCGAAACTTCAACGGGAGCGTTTTCGAGAGAACGAACTTCAACCTCGAAGT
>JAZRRU010000004.1:0-6602 GCA_045651025.1 Eubacteriales bacterium | reverse complement strand
CACTAACTTAATGACATTGCCATCATTGATGGCTCCTTTATTTTGGCGGAGAAGGAGGGATTTTCCGCAGACTTTACAACTCCATACGGCACTCCGTGCCTCTTCCGTTGCGCGTCTGCTCCCCTGTGGCGCTCGAAACAGTTCCCCGAACTGTTTCTCAGCGCCCTTCAAATCCCCTCGGAGCAAAACAAAAAACCATCCGTTTGGATGGTTTTCTGTTTTGGCGGAGAAGGAGGGATTGGATTTTGCGGTACCCGATTTTTTGCTCGGCTTCGTTGGTCACTGCGCCGCAAAAAAATCGACCGCTGCAACTCAGCCGACTCGCTGTATCCGTCCCCGACGGCGCTCGTCGGCTTCCCCCGTCGCGGGCGCTCGGATTCAAATTCGTACTACAACAAAATAAAAGAGCCATCATTGATGGCTCTTTTATTTTGGCGGAGAAGGAGGGATTTGAACCCTCGCGCCGGTTGCCCGACCTACACCCTTAGCAGGGGCGCCTCTTCACCACTTGAGTACTTCTCCGGATGGTGAAAATGTTTCTTTATTAAATATCTCTTTCGGGGCGGAACTTAATCGCTCCGCTCCTCAAGAGTTTGGCGGAGAGAGTGGGATTCGAACCCACGTGGGCTTGCACCCAAACGGTTTTCAAGACCGCCTCGTTATGACCGCTTCGATATCTCTCCAAGTATACCGAATTCTGAATAAGTTTTGTTTTTTGCCAACTTCTTGCGAGGCATCCGCCTCGTTATGTCCGGCTTGCGGTGCCCGAAAACTCACGGCGTTCTTTTTCAAAGAACTTGTGATTTTTCGACCGCTGCGCACTGCAAACCTCGCTGTATCCGTCCCCGACGGCGCTCGGTTCGCACTCCGCTTCGATATCTCTCCGAATCAGTCAGCCAAATAAGAATATCACAAAACGATTTTGTTGTCAATAGAAAAAGTTAAAGATTTCTGAGATAAGGGTTGTTTCTTCTTTCCTCGGAAAGCGTCGAAGGACGGTCGTGTCCGGGGAATATCTCATAGTCGCCGGGAAGGTTCTTGAGTGCTTTGAGCGAACGGAGAAGCGCGCCCTCGTCACCGCCGAGGTCGGTTCTGCCAATGCTGTTTCTGAAAAGCGTATCACCCGTGAACATCATTCCGTCAAAAACGTAGCAGACGCTTCCTGCGGTATGACCCGGAGTCGGAATAACGTAAAAATCAAATCCCGCGACCGAATATTCGCCCTCTTTGTCGAAAATATATTCTGCCGGCTCGAAAGGACGGGGGTCGTAGGGGATGAGCGCACTGAACATATCGCGCTCGGTGAGCATGTGCGCGTCGTTTTTGTGAATACCGACGGGGATGTTGACGTTGCGAAGGTCACCGACGGCAAGGATATGGTCAAAATGACCGTGAGTGAGAAGAATAAGACGGCAAACAGCGTCCGCGCGGTGAAGCGCGTCCTGAATAACGGTGAGGTCCGAGCCGGGATCGATAACGATCGCATCGCGCGAGTCGGGCGATTTCACGATATAGCAGTTTGTGTTGAGCGTTCCGACGGGAACTCTTTTTACGATCATATCCTTCATACAAAAAAATCCTTTCGGTGCGAGTCGGTAAGAGTCATTATACACTTAAAAAACGCGCTTGTAAATAGCGAAAAAGCGGGAAATATGAAAAAATCCCGTTTTTTCAAGAAAAGGATTGCGTTTTTTAGTTTTTCGATTATAATTATAATAAGGCGAAAAATCGTCTTGAATAATCTTGATTTTTGTCGGTGTAATGGAAAAAATACCTGTTATCGTCGTCGTCGGACCGACGGCAAGCGGAAAAAGTGAATACGCGGTAAAAAAGGCGATCGAGCTCGGCGGTGAGATAATCAGCGGTGACTCGATGCAGATCTACCGAAAAATGGATATCGGAACGGCAAAGCCGAGCGTCGAGGAAATGTGCGGGATAAAGCACCACCTCATCGACGTGGCGGATATAACCGAGCCGTTTTCCGCGGCGCGGTTCGTTGAGCTTGCCTCAAGTGCAATTACGCACATCACGTCGCGCGGAAAAATTCCGATAATCGCAGGCGGAACGGGGCTTTATATCGATACGCTCATCTCGGGCATTTCACTTTCCGCGACCGAGGACGACCCCGAGCTTCGTGCCAAGCTTTTCAAGGAGGCGGAGGAATTCGGCGTGGAGGCGCTCCATTCGAAGCTCGCGAGCGTTGATCCCGAGTCGGCGTTGGCAATCCATCCGAACAACGTCAAGCGCGTCGTCCGCGCGCTCGAAATGTATGAGAAAACGGGCATGACGAAAACCGAGCTTGACAAAAAGAGCCGTGAAACCGAGAGCATCTACGCTCCGCACACGGTTTATATAACCCCAAAAGAGCGCGAGACGATCTACGACCGCATCGACAGACGAGTTGAAAAAATGTTTGATCTCGGGCTTGTTGAAGAAGCGGAAATGCTTATCCAACTCGGGCTCCGCGAGACGCCGACGGCATCGCAGGCGATTGGCTACAAGGAATTTTATCCCTATTTCGACGGCGAATGCGACCTCGAAGCGGTAAAGGCAAGCATCTCGCTCAACACACGCCGTTACGCAAAGCGCCAGCTCACCTGGTTCAACCGAAAAGAACATAACGAAATCATCCACATATAAAAAGAGAGGAGGAAAAACAATGAGCGACAAGAAAAAAACTACCGCCCCCGTCCCCGTGAAAACGCGCGGTATCGGGCGGAAGAAGACGTTTGCGGAACAGTTTTTGGTTCTGTCAAAAAGAATTTTGTCGCAGTTCGGAACGGCGATACTTGCAGTTGCGATCGTTGCTTACGTTTTCCTCCAGCTTATGCTCAACGTCGGTACGCTTATCGACACCGAGACCGCGGCTTATGCGAACATCGTTGACAAAGTCGAGCTTGAGGCGTTCCTTTTCCGTGACGAATTTCTCATCCCCTCGGGTGCAGACGGAACCGACTGCTTCCTCGCGCTCGACGGCGAGAAGGTCCGCAAGGGTCAGAACGTTGCGATAACCTACTCGGACGAGAACGACGTCGCTATCCAAAAACGCATCAGCGAGATCGATGCGAGAATCGACGTTCTCGAGCGAAGCAGTCTTTCGACGGGCGCTTCGACGACGAATATCGCGCTCATCGACAGCGGTATCGACCAGCTCGTTCTTGAAATGGTGCGACGCGCGGACGATAACGAGTTCGACAAGATACTCCGCAAGCAGGAAGAGCTTCTTATACTTATGAACCGCCGTCAGGCGATAACTCAGTCGCATAGCTATACGGTCGAGCTTTCGACCCTTTCCCACGAGCGCAAGACGCTCGTCAACTCGCTTTCGGGCTTGAGCTTCACGACACGCGCGCCGAAAAGCGGTTATTTCTACTCGAACGTTGACGGATATGAAAACATCTTCACCGTGAAAAAGCTCGAGAATCTTACGGGCGAGGAATTTGAAGCGCTTTCCGATTCTTCTCCCGATCAGAGCATCATCGAAAACTCCTCGGGCAAGATAGTTCTGAGCTCGACTTGGTATATTGCCGTCGGGGTGAACAAGCGCGTTGCCGAAACGTTCAAAGACGGAAGAACCTATCCGATAACGTTCCAATATTCCAACAACACCGAGATAAATATGACGCTTGAGCGCCGTATTGCAAGAACCGACAAGGACATCACGGTCCTCGTGTTCAGCACGAAGCAGATGCCCTCGGGATTTGACTATTCGAGATGCCAGACGATCGAGCTTCCCTGCGAGGAATACGAGGGAATCAAAATAAGCACGAGCTCGCTCCGTATGCAGGACGGAAAAACGGGCGTTTATGTCGTTATCGGTACGAAGGTCGTTTTCAAAGAGACCGAGGTGCTCTATAACTACGGCGGTTACTCGGTGTGCGCGATTCCGAAGAACCCTGCATATCCGAACCGCAGAGATATCGAATATTCTTCAAAAACGAAGCTTTCTCTGCACGATTCGGTCGTCACGAACGGCACCGATATTTATGACGGAATGAGGATTCACTGATGAACGAAAAGAAACAGGTCGAAGAGAATATTTCGCGCATCCTGACCGAGCTCGGGGGAAGAGCGAGATTGCTCGCGGCGACGAAGACGGTTCCACCCGAGATGATAAATTTTGCGCTTGACTGCGGGATCGACCTCATTGGCGAAAACCGAGTTAACGAGCTTCTCGAAAAATATGAATTTATCGACCGTGACCGAACCGAAATTCATTTCATCGGCGCGCTCCAGACGAACAAAGTCAAATATATAATCGACAAGGTCGATATGATCCAGTCGGTCGACCGCGAGTCGCTCGCGCTTGAAATCGAGCGTCAGGCGGCAAAGAGGGGAATAGTCATGCCTATTCTTGCCGAGGTCAACATCGGAAACGAAGCGACAAAATCGGGAACCTCTCCCGAGAACGCGATCGAATTTTGCAAGTTTTTGGGCTCGCTCCCGCACTTGAAACTGCGCGGGTTGATGGCAATTCCGCCGAAATGCGCCGACGGAGGAAATAATTCCGAATATTTTTGCAAAATGAGGAAAATATTTATTGACATATCGCACTTAAATGTAGATAATAGTAGTATGGAAATTTTATCGCTCGGGATGAGTGATGATTATTTGACCGCAGTCGAGTGCGGCTCGAACCTTGTTCGAGTCGGAAGCTCGATCTTTGGAAAAAGGTTTTATCCGAATAAGTAATTAAATTTTTGAACATAATTCAGGAGGCAAAAATCATGGGATTCATGGATCGTTTGAACAACATTCTTAAAAGCGAAGAGGAATACGACGAAAACGAAGAGTTTGAAAACTACGAGGAAGAGGAAGAGGAGGTTAACGCTCCCGCTCCTGCTGCTCCCGTAAAGACCGCTCCCGCTTCGAGACCTACCGGCGGAATTTCTTCCAGCGCGCTCGAAATGAAGGTCGTTAAGCCCGAACGCTTTGACGAGGTTTCCACCATCGGCGAGCATCTTCTCGCAAGACGCACCGTTGTTCTCAACCTCGAAGAAACCAACAAAGAAACCACCAGAAGAATCATCGACTTCCTTGGCGGCGTTGTTTTCGCTATCGAAGGTCAGGTAAAGAAGGTCGCAAACGCAACCTATGTCGTTACCCCCAAGAACGTTGACGTTTCCGGCGAACAGCCCGAAGCAGCGGCTGAAGAAGAACAGAGCAAGAACAGAGAACTTTTCCGCTAAAAAACGGAGTTTCGTAATTTGGAAGAACTGTTTTTTATTATCTCGCGCACGGTTTATTTCTTTTTAAGCGCGCTCTCGTGGCTTTTGCTCGCGAGGGCGTTGCTTGGATTTTTCACCGATGAGGAATCACCGCTTTTCATGTTTTGCTGTGTGGTGACCGAGCCCGTCGTTGCCCCCGTGAGAGGGCTTTTGGCGCGCATTCCCGTGTTGCAGGATTCCCCGATTGATTTTTCGTTTATGGCAACTTGTTTGATCGTAATATTGGTTCAATCCGCACTACCGATTTAGTCCGTTTTCCGACTTTTTCTTCGATTTGAAACGGCTGATTTGACGTAGTGCTTTTGGACGTTAATAATAAATCCCGAAAGGAACGTTTTGGAAATGCTTGCACCGCACGAACTTAAAAATAAAGAATTTCAAAAGACCTTCAAGGGCTACAGCCCTCAGGAGGTTGACGAATATCTTGCATTTGTACTTGAAAAATATACCGAGCTCTACCGCGAAAACAACGAGCTCGAACGCAAACTTCGTATCGTAGTTACGAACCTCGACGAAATTAAAGACGAGGAAGAATCGATCAGAAGCACTCTCATCTCCGCACAGAAGATGGCGGAAAAGATCATTGCCGATGCAAACGACCGCGCTGACGTTATTACCGGCGCGATAAAGGACCGTTGCGACGGCGTTATTGCCGAGTTCCGTCAGCAGCTTCAGGCGGAAAAGGAAAAGGCATGGGTCATGCGTACCCGTATCATTGAGTTCAAAAAACAGCTCTATGAGCTTTACGGTACTCATATCGAAGAACTCAAGAACCTCAGCGTGAACGAAATCGAGGATATCGTGCTTCCCGATGACGATATGCTCGTTGCAAATATATTCAACGACGTAAAAGGCCGTATCGAGGAAGAAACCGAACGCCGCAAGAACGTCCGCGAGCTCAAGAACGAAGAACCGCCCTATGCAGCGGAGATCGCCGAGGCGGAAGCCGAAGCGGCGGCAGAAGCCGAGCTTTTGAAGAACCCGCCCGAGGCGGAAATTCCCGAACAGCCCGAGCTTTCCGAGGAAGCGAAGAACGCCGAGGACGAATATCTTAAATTTATGATGGAAGGCAACAAATAAGCTTCTAAACGTAAATACTCTTAAAGAATGGAGAAGAGAGCAAACCCGCTCTCGATCGATATATCAGACATGAAGGACTACAAGGATACACTCAATTTGCCCGCTACCGAATTTCCGATGAGGGGCAATCTTCCCACGAAAGAACCCGAAACGCTTAACCGTTGGTTTGAGCAGGACCTTTATCACACTATGTTGAAGAAGAACGAGGGCAAGACCCCGTTCGTGCTTCACGACGGCCCTCCTTTTTCTAACGGCTATATCCACATGGGTCACGCGCTCAACAAGATTCTTAAA
>JAZRRU010000003.1:0-9114 GCA_045651025.1 Eubacteriales bacterium | reverse complement strand
CATTATTTCCGATCGTGCCTTGTCGTCAAGATCGTATATCTTTCCGTCCGCAGGGGAGATATATTTCGTACATCTCGAAAGAATGACGTCGGGTGCGCCTTTTGTATATTGGAAAATCTTTTCGCCGACGAGATGAAGCGTACTCATCATCTTTCTGCCCGAGTCGAACGGCGCCTCGGAGATTCTCGGTTGCTCGGTGTTGAGCTTTGCACATTCAAAGCCGTTGCTGTAAGAAAATTGCTGGAGCGCCGCTTCGGTCGGCTCGCCCGTAACGTTGCCCTCGCTGTCGATAACAGCATCGTTACAGAGCGCGTTGCAATAGCAAAGAAGCTCAAGATTACCGCTGTAATGCTCAACTACAGTCATCTTGTTTTGAGTGAGCGTTCCCGTCTTGTCGCTGCAGATAACCTGAGTGCATCCGAGCGTTTCAACTGCGGTGAGCTTGCGTATTATCGCGTTCTGCGCCGCCATTTTCGAAACACCCATCGAGAGTACGATGGTAACGACTGCGCTCAATCCCTCGGGAATTGCCGCAACCGCAAGCGAAACCGCGACCATAAAGGTGTCAAGAAGAACGTCGCCGTTGATTCTGTTCGCGGTGAAAAGATTGACCGCAAAAATAACGGCACAAATTCCGAGAACCGCAAAAGTGAGTATCTTGCTCAACTGGGCGAGCTTCATCTGAAGCGGAGTTTTTTCCTCGACCGCGTCGGTAATTGCCTCTGCGATCTTACCCATTTCGGTGTTCATACCCGTCGCAACGACGATTGCTTTTCCTCTGCCGTAGACGATTGTCGTACCGGTGTAGACCATGTTGCTTCGGTCACCGAGAGGGATGTCGTCGAGGTTGGTTTCAATAACCTCTGCAAACTTGTCGCTCGGTACCGATTCGCCCGTAAGCGCGGATTCCTCCGCCTTGAGTGACATCGCTTCAATAAGCCGTGCATCCGCAGGAACCGCGTCGCCCGCTTCAAGAAGAATCACGTCACCGATAACAAGCTCCTCGCTTGTGAGGATACGAACTTCGCCGTCACGCAGAACCTTACATTTTGCTTTCGTCATCGCTTTGAGCGCGTCGATCGCCTTTTCGGCTTTGTTTTCCTGAATAACACCCAGAACAGCGTTGAGTATTACGACGAATAGAATAATAAACACGTCTGCAAGCGATTCACCCTCGACAATCGCGGTCACGAAGCTGATCAACGCCGCGACTAGCAAAACGATCGTCATAGGATCGGTGAACTGAAGCAAAAACTTCTTCCAGATCGGAACGCTTTCCGCTTCCTTGAGCTTGTTTGCGCCGTCGCGCTCGAGCCGAGCCTGCGCTTCGGCGGTTGTGAGTCCGTTTTTCCCCGAACCGAGAAAATCAAAAATTCGGGAAATACTTTCGAGATAATGTTTCATCAAAAACCTCTTTCTCTTAAAAAAATAAGCAAGCACAGTTATGACCATAATAGTCATAAAAGTCTTGCAATAAAACGACCGCTCCGGGCGAAATCGCCGGGATGTCGAAACGGTCGGGTACGCGTTGCGTACTGCTACTCCCTTTTATTGCCCTTATGATACCACAAAGCATTTTGTGTGTCAATGTATTTTTTGTTAAATATTTCCGCCGACGGACGTATTCACTTGACAAAATTCTCTTATTATAATATAATATCTCGATATTGTAGATTATTTATTCGGAGGATATTTTATGAATAATAACCTTCTTGCCGAGCTTCTTTATCCGAACGTGAAAACGCTCCCCGAGGATATCGAGGCGCGCTATCCCAAGAGAGAACTTCCCGAGGGTGCAAAGGTCACGCGCTTTGCGCCGAGCCCGACGGGATTCCTTCATATAGGCAACCTTTACGGTGCTTTTACCGACGAACGCCTTGCTCATACGTCGGGCGGTGTTTTCTATCTTCGAATCGAGGATACCGACGCAAAACGTACTGTTCCGAACGGTATTGCAATTATTATCGAAACGCTCAAAAAACTCGGAGTTAATTTCGACGAGGGTGCGGTCATCGACGGCGATAACGGTGAGTACGGACCTTACCGCCAGAGCGAAAGAGCCGAGATTTACCAGACCTTTGCAAAACAGCTTATCCGAGAGGGAAAGGCATACCCTTGCTTCTGTACCGAAGTTGAACTTGAAGCCATTCGTACGAAACAGGAAGCCGAAAAGCTCAACCCGGGTTACTACGGCGAATTTGCGATCTGGCGCGACGCTCCGATCGAACGCGTTCAGGAAAAACTTGACGCGGGTGAACCTTTTGTTCTCCGTTTCCGCTCCGAGGGAAATCTTAATAACAAGCTCAAATTCAACGACCAGATAAAAGGCGATATCGACGTTACCGAAAACGATATCGACCACGTAATCCTCAAAAGTGACGGAATCCCGACCTACCATTTCGCTCACGCAGTCGACGATCATCTCATGGGCACGACCCACGTCGTCCGTGACGAAAGCTGGCTCTCGACGCTTCCGTTCCACATCCAGCTTTTCAAAGCCCTTGGCTTCAAGATGCCGAAGTATTGCCACACGGCACAGGTTTTGAAGCTCGAAAACGGCAACAAACGCAAGATTTCAAAACGCAAAGACCCCGAAGCGGCATTGACCTACTATCATTCGCAGGGCTATCCCGTCGAGGCAGTTCGCGAGTACCTTATGACTCTCCTCAACTCGAACTTTGAGGAATGGCGTATCGCAAATCCGAACGCACCTATCGAGGACTTCAAGTTTACTACGAAGAAGATGAGCGTTTCGGGCTCGCTTTTCGACCTTGATAAGCTCAACGACGTCTCGAAGAACGTCATCTCGCGCCTCACTGCGGAAGAGGTTTATGACTATACTCTTGCTTGGGCGAAGGAAAACGATTCCGATTTCGCGAAGATTCTTGAGAACGATAAGGATTACGCCGTACGTATTCTCTCGATAGGCCGAGGCGGAAAGAAGCCGAGAAAAGATATCGCGCTTTGGAGCGAGGTCAAGAACTACGTTTCGTTCTTCTATGACGAGATGTTCGAACGTGTCGATTCGATTCCCGAAACCTTTGATAGAACCGACGTCGAAAAGATTCTTTCCGATTTCAGAGACAGCTATGACGAATCTGCCGACCAGAACGCTTGGTTCTCGAACATCAAAGAAATCGCAGAGAAAAACGGCTTCTGTCCCGATATGAAGCTTTTCAAACAAGACCCGACCGCATTCAAGGGCTCCGTCGCTGACGTAAGTATGTTCCTTCGCGTTGCGGTAACAGGCAGAATGAACTCTCCCGATCTTTATGAAGTAATGCAGATTCTCGGAAAAGACCGCGTTATTTCGAGAGTATCCAAATAAAGGAGTTAATTAATGGAATCCACAAATTTCATACATGAAATCATAGATAATGACCTTGCTTCCAACCCCGGACTCAAGGTTCATACGCGCTTTCCGCCCGAACCTAACGGCTATCTCCATATAGGCCATTGCAAAGCGCTCGTTATCGACTTTTCGACCGCCGTCCGCTATGGAGGTATGTGCAATCTCCGTATGGACGATACGAACCCCGCAAAAGAAGATACCGAGTTCGTCGATGCAATAAAAGAAGATATCCATTGGCTCGGCTTCGATTGGGATGACCGTTTCTTCTACGGCTCGGACTATTTTGAGGAGACCTATAAGCTCGCCGAACAGCTCATCAAAAACGGCGACGCTTACGTTTGTGAGCTCTCTCCCGAGCAGTTCAGCGAATACCGCGGCGACCTCAACCGTCCCGCAGTTTCGCCCTATCGTGACCGTCCTGCTGACGAGTCTCTTGATCTCTTCCGCCGTATGCGTGCGGGCGAGTTCCCTGAGGGAAAATATACTCTCCGCGCAAAGATCGACCTCGCATCGGGTAACTTCAATATGCGTGACCCCGTTCTTTACCGCATCCGCTATATCGACCATCACCGTCAGGGCAAAAAATGGTGCATCTTCCCGATGTATGACTTTGCCCATCCGATTCAGGACGCTCTCGAGGGTATAACTCATTCGCTCTGCTCTCTCGAATATGAGGATCACCGCCCGTTGTATAACTGGGTTATCGAGCATTGTGACGTTCCCTCGACCCCGCGTCAGATCGAGTTCGCACGACTCAACGTTACGAACACGGTCATGAGCAAACGCTTCTTGCGTTCGCTTGTTGAAAATAACCTCGTTGATGGCTGGGATGACCCCCGTATGCCGACTCTCTGCGGTCTCCGCAGAAGAGGTTACACGGCTGCCGCAATCCTCGACTTCATCGATCGCGTCGGCGTTGCAAAGAATAACAGTCTCGTCGATATCGCGCTTCTTGAGCATTGCGTGCGCGAGGATTTGAACAAAACCGCGCTCCGCCGTGTCGCCGTTTTCGATCCCGTAAAGGTGACCGTAACGAACTATCCTGCGGATAAGATCGAGTATTTCGATCTTCCGAATAACCCCAACGATCCCGATGCAGGCACGAGAAAGCTTCCGTTCACACGCGAGCTTTTCGTTGAACGCGAGGACGTTTCTCTTGATCCGCCCCCGAAGTTCTTCCGTATGAAAAAAGGCGGGGAAGTTCGCCTCATGGGCGGTTATATCGTCCGTTGCGACGATATTCTTACCGATGAAAACGGAAATATCACCGAGGTTCTCTGTACTGCCGATCTCGAGACCGGCTCGGGTATGCCGACCGACGGCAGAAAGATAAAAGGTACGATCCATTGGCTCTCCGCGACCGATTGCGCCGAGACTGATGTTATGATGTATGACCACCTTTTCACCGAGGCGGATATGAACGCTGTCGAATCCTCAAAATACGGCGATTATCTCAACCCCGAGTCAAAGGTTGAAGTAAAAGGCGTCAAGATCGAACGCTCTCTTCTTGAATCTTCCGTGGGCGAAAAATTCCAGTTCGTCCGCAAGGGCTATTTCTGCAGAGATTCGAAAAACACGTCTGTTTTCAACAGCGTGGTTGCACTCAAAGATAACAAAAAGTTCTAAAAATAAAAAACGGAGGTAAGCAATGAACGAAAAAAATCAAAACACAAAGAATAGTTCCGATTCGACCCTGAAAACCGTGTTGATTTTTGCGATAGTTATCGCATCGATCATGCTTGTCTCTCAAATTTCGGTCATCAAATACGTAATAACGCAGGTAATCAGCGTTCTTTCGCCCGTTTTCGTCGGCGTTATACTCGCGTACATTATTAACCCGATCTACGTTATGTTCGAAAAATGGTTCTCGCGCGTCCTTTCGAGAGTAAAAAAGATTTCGGCGGATTCCGTCGAGCGCTCGTCGCGTGTGCTTTCGGTCGTGGTTTCGGTAGTATGCCTGTTGCTCTTTATCGCGCTTTTGCTGTTTTTGATCATCCCCGAATTTCTCGATAGCTTGACGAAGCTTATCGCGATTGCGCCCTCGCTTTTCAACAAAGCGGTTGCCTATTTCAACGATTCGGAATTTTCCGATAACGTTTTCTGGCATAACATCAGCGCGTACGTCGACTCTCTCGTGACTGCGTTGACGAGCTGGCTAGGCGGCGAATTCAGTACGGCTGTTTCGGGACTCGTCGAGAGTCTTATTTCTGTCGTTTCCTTCCTGTTTGACTTTCTTATTTCGATCGTTGTGTGCGTTTATGCACTTCTCGAGAAAAAGAAGTTCATCGCACAGATGAAAAAACTTATTTTCGCGGTGTTCAACGCTCGCAATGCAAATGATATACTCGACGTTTCGAGATACGGCAACGAGGTTTTCGGAAAGTTTATTTCGGGAAAAATCCTGACGTCTACGATCGTCGGTATTGTTACGTTCGCCTTTATGTCGATCATGGGGATTCCGTACCCGCTTCTTTCCGCGGGCATAATCGCAATAACGAACGTTATCCCGTTCTTCGGACCGTTCATCGGCGGCATTCCGACCGTGTTCATAATTTTGCTCACCGATGTGCAAGACGGTGTGATTTACGGTATATTCCTCGTAATCCTTCAGCAGATAGAGGGCAATATTCTCGAGCCGATGATTATGGAAGATAAAACGGGCGTCTCGAAATTCTGGGTAACCTTTGCGCTTCTTCTTTTTGGAAGCGTGTTCGGACTTGCGGGAATGATCTTCTCTGTTCCGCTTATCGCGGTGCTGTTCTATACGATACGCCTGCTCGTCGAGCGTAACCTCGCTTCGAAATCTCTCCCGATCTCGAGTGATGCTTACCTTTCCGTCGGAGGAGTCGATGCCGAAAAAGGCGTTCTTCTCCCGAACCCCGAAAAAGAACCGCACAAAACCTTCCGCGAATCTCTTTCCGAATGGCGCTCGAAATTCAAAAAGAATAAAAAGAATTAAAAAAGAAAAGAGGTTCTCGTAATAACGAGAACCTTTTTCTCTCGGATTTGATCCGTTTATTTCATGTTCTTTTCTGCGGATTCGATCATCTTTTTGACCATCTGACCGCCGACAGAACCGGCCTGCTTAGCGGTGAGGTCGCCGTTGTAACCGTTCTTAAGATTTACGCCGACTTCGTTAGCAGCTTCCATCTTGAACTTGTCCATAGCTTCCTTAGCTTCAGGAACCGAAATCTTGTTTCTAGACATTTCAAAAATCTCCTTTTTAGATTTGCAATGTTTTGTGAGGTTTGTTTCCTCGACAATATCTTTCGCAATATATGAAAAAATATAATAGGTAATTTTTGGAACGAAAATTGACAAAGTTACATTAAACCTTTATAATCAAAACGCAACAAAAAACAGGGGAGTCATTATGAAAAATCAATGCCCTCATTGCGGCGGCAAAATAAGTATATTCCGAAAACTCTTTTATCTTGAAGGCCGCTACGCAAAAGAATGTCCTCACTGTAAAAAGAAAATAAAATTGCAAACACTCGGCGCGTTTCCAACCTCAATCGTCGTCGTTTTTCTCCTCTGTATTTCGTTCGACGTGTTCGCTCTTGCTTTTGCGATTGCGCTGGTTGCCTTTATGCTTGCGGCGAGCGTGCTCTCTCCCATAATCGCCGTCGAAGAAGAGGAATTATACCCGCGAAAATTGATCGCGATATTCTGCGATCTTGTTTTTGCCATCACCGTTGCGGCGCTCGTTGTTTTCGCGCGTAATGCTTATCTCGAAAACATTAATGATCTCGAACCGAGAAGCTTTGCCTTCGCGATGCTTATTCCTCTCCTTTATGGAATCTTGCTTGTCCCGAGCGAGCTCGTGTTTTCCTCTGACGTGTGGTATTTCCTGTCGGAAAAAGCAAAAACACGCGTTTCCAAAATTCTGCACGCAACGACTCTCGTAACTTCCGCTGCAATTATCTTGGGTACCGTGTTTTCCGGTGAATCGTTTATAGAAAAATCGAATGTTTATATTATCCTTATTTGTATATTGCTTGTGCTCAAATTCATCACCGTCGTTTATGATTATGTGAAAAACAAGCCGCAATCAGAGGAGAAATAAGAGGAGAAATAATATGAAATCGAGAAAAAAGGTTTTACTTCTTTTTTTAGGTATATTTATAATAACTCTACTGTTTTATTTTTATGTTTCTTATGATACATATTTGCAATATAAAGATAACCCTGAAACAAAAGAATTGGCGGGATCGTTGTTTTTTGATTTTTTGAATAGTGTTAGGGCTGTCTTTAATGAATTGATTTTGTTCTTTGATGTTTGGTTCTTGATGTTTGCAAAAAACAAAAATAGCGTTGCAAAAATTTTATGTTATATCACAATGGTTTTTGCACTCGTTACGTTTGTTTATATGGCAATAGTTTCGTTGGACGATACGTTATTTGAGATACTCTTGGTTTTTGCTTGCTCTTTGATGTCGTTGGTGAATTTCATGATTACGATGTTTTATGGCGTTTATTGTGTTATCAAAGCAATGGTGATCAAACTTCGATTAATGCTAAGTAAATAATAAAGCTTCACTATAAACAAAAAACCGAGGCGTTTTGCCTCGGTTTTGTTTTTTGAGTTTCAAATAACAAAAAAGGCTCCCCTGTGTAAGGAGAGCTGGCAAAAACGAAGTTTTTGACTGAAGGGTTGTAGGACGCGAAGCGTACGCACTAAAAAATATACAACTACGCCCAAAGATTCGCAGGATAAGTTCCGTCTTCCGTTGATCGTCTGATATGTTCAACAACGGTCGCCCTGTCTTCCTTGTAAGTAACGCCGTACCATCTTGCGTCGGTGCGGAGAACCTTCGCATCCTTGCCGGTTTCTGCGAGGTACTTTTTGACTGCTTCGGGGAGATAGAACTCCTTCTTCATCTCGTCGCCGCCGCTTTCAAGAAATTCGCGGAGCGATTTCTGCGCGTGTGCAAAGAATTCCTCGGGAAGACCCCAGCAGTTCATCGAAACGATCGTGTCCTCGGGAATCTCGTTCCATTCGTCGTTTTCGAAATATGCCGTGTTGCCGTTTTCAAGACGCATTATCTTCGTGCGCTCGGTAATATCGGAAAGCATACCTGTTTCGTCGGTCTGGCATACGCCTCTCGAAACGGTACCGTTTTCGGTGAGAGTGTTCTTGAGAACGAACCCTGCCATACAGCATGCATCACCGTTGTTCGCGTTCATGTAGTCCGCGATGATCTTAAAGCTTTCTCTGCCGTAGAAGTCGTCAGCGTTAACTGCCGCAAAAGGTCCTTTGATCTCGTCGCGCGCCGCAAGAACAGCGTGCGCCGTTCCCCATTGCTTGGTGCGTCCTTCGGGAACGGAATATCCCTCGGGGAGATCATCGAGCTTCTGGAAACAGTATGCAGTTTCGATCTTGGAGCCGATTCTGTTGCCGACAGTCTCCTTGAAGATCTCAAGGTTTTCTTCCTTTATAACAAATACAACCTTGTCAAAACCTGCACACATCGCATCGTATGCGGTATAGTCGAGAATAAATTCGCCGTTGGGGCCGATAGGGTCGAGCTGCTTGAGTCCTCCGTATCTGCTGCCCATTCCGGCAGCCATAACCAATAAAGTCATTTCGCTTTCCTTTCGAAAGTTTTATACATTATATATTATATAATAACACGGAAATACAGTTTTGTAAAGAATTATTTTATTTCGGACAAAAATCGCCCCGAAATACGAAAAAACCCGAAAATTCAAAACTTTTTCCAAAAAAGATGAAGCCGAAAACCATTGTGCCGCAATGGTTT
>JAZRRU010000002.1:0-7437 GCA_045651025.1 Eubacteriales bacterium | reverse complement strand
GCAGTTCTTCTTATAACCGATAAAAAGATTTCCAACGTTCAGGAAATTCTTCCTGTTCTCGAACAGGTTGTTCAAAACGGTATGAAGTTGGTTATTATTGCCGAAGACATTGAAGGCGAAGCACTTTCTACCCTTATCGTTAACAAGCTCCGCGGCACCTTTACTTGCGTTGCAGTCAAAGCTCCCGGCTTCGGCGACAGAAGAAAGGATATGCTCAAGGATATCGCTATCCTCACCGGCGGCGAGGTTATATCTTCCTAACTCGGCTTCGAGCTCAAAGAAGCATCTCTCGCTCAGCTCGGCCGCGCAAGACAGGTTATGATCAACAAAGAGAATACCATCATCGTCGGCGGCGCAGGCGATGCAGGTGAAATCAAGAACCGTATCGCTCAGATCAAAGCTTCTCTCGAGGTTTCCACGAGCGAATTCGATAAAGAAAAACTCCACGAACGCCTCGCAAAACTTTCCGGCGGCGTAGCAGTTATCAAGGTTGGTGCTGCAACCGAAACCGAAATGAAGGAAAAGAAGCTCCGCATCGAGGACGCTCTCAACGCAACCAAAGCGGCTGTTGAAGAAGGCATCGTTGCAGGCGGCGGTGTTGCTCTCTGCGACTGTATTCCTGCTGTATCTGCTCTCGTTGATACCGTTGACGGCGACGAAAAGACCGGTGTCAAAATCGTTCTCCGCGCTCTCGAAGAGCCCGTTCGCCAGATCGCTGAAAATGCTGGTTTCGAAGGTTCTGTTATCGTTCAGCAGGTCAAGTCCGAACCCAAGGGTATCGGCTTCGACGCTTACAACGAAACCTTTGTCGATATGATCGAAAACGGTATCGTTGACCCCACGAAGGTTACGAGAAGTGCACTTCAGAACGCTGCAAGCGTTGCTTCCATGGTCCTCACGACCGAAGCGCTCGTTGCAGATAAGAAGGAAGACCCTGCGGTTGCCGCAGCTAACGCAGCTGCTATGGCAGGCGGTATGGGCGGCGGAATGTATTAATCCAAAACCGATAAATAAAAATGCAGGCATCAACGCCTGCATTTTTTTATTTTCTCTTTAATTATGAAAACGAGTACCAATACGAATGACAGATAGAGAATCAAATCTCCGACTGTATGATAAAAGGGAAGTGAAGCAATCGGGTAAACGCTTGCATAAATTACGTCTTCCGTCAAAGGTTTAGTCGCTTCGAATATCCTGCCTTTTTCATCGATGAACGCCGAAACACCCGTGTTAGCCGCACGTAAAACGTATCTTCTGTTCTCGATAGCGCGTATCTGCGCGTGGCGTAGATGTGTATAAATACCTGCGCTGTCGTTGAACCAGCTGTCGTTCGTTACGATTGCGATATATTCTGCACCCTTTTCAACGCCCTGAAATGCAAATTGCGTAAATATCGAGTCAAAGCATACGAGAGGCGCGATATTACCGACCTCGGTGGTAATATTTACCGCGTAGGTACCTTGAATGAACGTTGCCGACGTTTCGTTGAACTCCGCAACAAAAGGAATCAACCTGCCGAGCGTGTCCGCAAAAGGAATGAACTCCCCAAACGGCACGAGATGACGCTTGTGATACTTTTCCGAAATACTTCCGTCGGGCAGAATCGCAACGCAGGAGTTCCATTCGTTCCTATTTCTGTAATATCTCACGCCCGAAACGATCGTCGCGTCGTACATTTTCGAAATGTCCGAGAGCGCACTGTGTATAATTCCGTTTTCATAAAAAACGTGCGGGAACGCACTTTCGGGAAGTACGATCAACCTCGCGCCTTTTTTCGCGGCTTCTTCCGTAAGAGAAACGTAAGTTTCAAAAATATCGTCCTTTAAATCAGCGTTCCACTTTTCGTTTGAGAGCGCGTTGCCTTGAACAGAGGCAACCTTGACTTCATCACCCTTTTGAATGGGGATGAAATATAATATCGTTCCCAATAAGGTGTTTATAATCAACAAAATCGACGCTATATACGCGTGTATCTTAACTCTGTTTACGATAGCGTAAGCAAAAAGAACACACACCAATACCGTCAAAAACGTGATGAAATATTTCCCGAGAATCGATATCGTCTGCAAATACGGTAGAAAACCTGTCAACGATACCGAAATATTGCCCCACGGGAAAGCCAGCTTTCCGAGAGTTAAGACCCACTCACCGATAACCCAAAGCGCAGGATAGATAACGATTGCGGCGTTTTTGTTGAAAATAAATCTCGAAATCGAAAGAATCGCGCTTTCGACAACCGTGTGGAGAAGCGGAATAAATATACAAGAACAAATCACAACGAAAATCGCTTGTACTGTAGTGAATCCGAACCTTTCGTAAGGATATAACTCCGAAAGGAAAAAATAAAGCGGTGTGTATAACCCCAAAAAGTAGAAAAAGAAAGACGAAAAAATCTTTTCTTCTTTGTTTCTTCTCGAAATCACGTTGTAAAAAAGAACTATCAGCGAAATAAAAGTGAAGATAAAAAACGGCTCGTAAAAATAGGGAAGCGCACCCAAAACGCCTGCAAAAAAGCAGGCAGTTTTTGAAATGCGCTTTTCTTTTATAAATTCTTTAAAACGTGTCATTGTTTAATGCTTACTCCGACGGCTTGCCCCTCGACGAAATATCCCGTGTAGGTTCTGCCTGTCGTGAACGTATAGATTCCCATAGCGCCGTGAACGAATTCACCCTTATCGTCGAGAGCAAAATTGCCTTCGCCGTCAACGTTTCTCGTGTCCATAAGGTTGTTGCGGAACGTTCCGTTGTATCTCTCGCCGTTTGTCCAGAGATAGAGTCCGTTTTCGCCGTGACGCATATCGTCCTCGAATCCGCCCTCATAACGGTCGCCGTTTTCGTAGATCATGACGCCTCTTCCGTTTTTGAGGTCGTTTTTGAACTCACCCTCGTACGAAGCGCCCGATGCCCATTTAAAAACGCCTTTTCCGCTTCTGACGTCGTTTTCATAATTGCCCTCGTAGCTGTTTCCGTTCGACGAGGTAAACTTACCGTAGCCGTGCTTTTGAGAGTTGTTGAACGTGCCCTCATATACGTCACCGTTGGAATATCTAAAAACACCCGTTCCGGTGATCTGGTCGTTCGCAAAAGAGCCCTCATATACGTCGCCCGTAGCGGCGAAAGTCATAACTCCGTGTCCGTTACGCAGACCGCCGGAAATCTCGCCGACGTATTTGTCGCCGTTGGAATACTCAATCGTTTTGTTAAAGAAATCGATCTTCGCTTCCGCGCCGTTCTGGTATTTGATCGAGCCCGAAACCGGCTGTCCGTTGTCCCATTCGCCGAGGAACTTGGCACCGTTGCCGAGAGTCGTAAAACGACCGCCCATCAAAAGAATAACGACGATAGTGATAATAACGGCAACCGCCGCCGCAATAATAATAAGAATAAGCGGGTTAGGACGTTTTCTGTTCATATTACAAAACCTCCGTGTTGCCGAACGTTTCGGAAAGACCTGCGGACGCGCTGTTGATTATATCGGGGAAGATATAACTGAGCGCAAGCGCAACGAGGGCGAGAGTCACGAGACACAGCAAAACGAAAAAGATCGTCGTGTCCTTGCCTCTGTATTTCAGCTTCGCCAACCCGATCTTGTCGGGCGCGATATAGTATCTGCCGTCCTCGGTCTTAATGACTGTTTTCGAGAATGCGGTACCCGGCTTAAGCGCGTTTTTGATCGGCAGGGAAATCTTTATCCCGATTTCCTCTGCGGTGATTGCGCTTTCGGGTGAGGTAGCGTCGATCTCAAGCAACGCGCGTACGAATCCGCCGAGAAAACGGCTGTTGTAATACATAACTACCATAGCCGCCGCGGCGCCGATCATGAACATCCAGATGATAGTAGTTAATTCCATCTTTTCTCCTATTTGATGATCGATTTACCGAGCATATAAGGTCTGAGAACTTCGGGGATGTTAACGCTTCCGTCCTCGTTAAGATTGTTTTCGATGAACGCAATGAGCATTCTGGGAGGTGCAACAACGGTGTTGTTGAGCGTGTGTGCAAAATATTTGCCGTTTTCGCCGTCAACACGAATTTTGAGACGGCGTGCCTGTGCCTCACCGAGGTTCGAGCAGGAGCCAACCTCGAAGTATTTGTTCTGTCTGGGAGACCATGCCTCGACATCAACGGATTTAACCTTGAGGTCTGCGAGGTCGCCCGAGCAGCATTCGATCGTACGAACGGGAATATCGAGCGAACGGAAAAGATCAACCGTGTTCTGCCAGAGCTTGTCAAACCACATCATGCTGTCCTCGGGCTTGCAGATAACGATCATTTCCTGCTTTTCAAACTGGTGTATACGGTAGATACCGCGTTCTTCGATGCCGTGCGCACCCTTTTCTTTTCTGAAACAGGGCGAGTAGCTCGTGAGAGTTTTGGGAAGCTGTTTTTCGGGGATAATGGTGTCGATGTATCTGCCGATCATCGAGTGTTCGCTCGTACCGATGAGGTAGAGGTCTTCACCTTCGATCTTGTACATCATTGCATCCATTTCCGCAAAGCTCATAACGCCCGTAACGACGTTGCTGCGGATCATAAAAGGAGGAATGCAGTATTCAAAACCGCGCTGGATCATAAAATCACGTGCGTAAGAGATAACTGCAGAGTGAAGCTGTGCGATGTCGCCGGTAAGGTAGTAGAAGCCGTTACCCGCAACCTTTCTTGCGCTGTCGAGATCGAGACCGTTGAGCTTTTCGAGAATTTCTGCGTGGTAGGGAATCTCAAAATCGGGAACCTTGGGCTCGCCGTAACGCTGAACCTCAACGTTTTCTTCGTCGCTTCTGCCGATCGGAACGCTCGGGTCGATGATGTTGGGAATACGCATCATGATCTGCGTGATCTTTTCGCCGACTTCCTTTTCTTCAGCGGTAAGTGCGTCGATTCTGCTGCCTTCTTCCGCGATCTGCTTTTTGATTACTTCTGCTTCGTCGCGCTTGCCCTGTGCCATAAGACCGCCGATCTGCTTGGACGCCTTGTTGCGCTGTGCGCGGAGAGCTTCAACCTCAACCTTTATTTCGCGGTTGCGCTTGTCAAGAGCAATAACCTCGTCAACGAGAGGAAGCTTGTCGTCCTGAAACTTCTTTTTGATGTTTTCGCGTACCGCGTCGGGATTTTCTCTGAGAAATTTAATATCAATCATTTTATTTACACTCCGTAATATTAGTCTTTGTTATCAAAAAATTCTTTTCCGCAAATATTGCAAATAAGCTCTTCAAGATCTTCCGAGCTCGAGAACGAAAGCGATAGCTTTCCTTTTCCGTCGGCTGAACGCTTTATGACTGCGCGTCTGCCGAGTAGTTCGCTTATATCATTCTCGATCTTCTTGTAATATGATTTGCTGACAGTATTTTCGTTGTCTTGTGAATTGCCGTCGGGCTTATCGATGATTTGCTTTACGTACTGCTCCGTCTGTCTTACCGAGAACGCACATGCAATAACGTAGTCCGCATGCTTTTTGAGGTCTTTCTCATCACAATATTGAACGAGGGGTAAAAGCGACCTTGCGTGACCGTATGAAAGCGAACCATCTTCAACGAGTGCCAAAACATCTTTCGGAAGCTTCAGGATTCGAAGAATATTCGCAACCGCCGTACGCGACTTTCCGACCTTTTCCGCCGCTTCTTCCTGCGTGAGGTCAAACCTATCCATAAGGTCTTTGTAACCCATCGCTTCTTCGACGGGATTGAGGTTCTCGCGCTGAAGGTTTTCGATGAGCGAAAGCTCGGTTGCAAGAAGATCGTCTGCTTCCTTTACGATAGCGGGAATCTCTCTCAGTCCTGCAATTTTTGAAGCACGCCAACGTCTTTCTCCCGCGATGATTTCATAAAAACCGTTGTCCTTGCGTCTGACGGCGATGGGCTGAAGTATGCCGTGACGTCCGATCGAATCCGCAAGCTCAAGCAACGCAGTTTCATCGAACTGCTTTCTCGCCTGATCTCTGTTGGGCTCGATGTCGGAAATTTTTATAACCGAAACGCCGCTTTGGGCCTTTTCTTCGATTGCATTGTCGGCGAGAAGAGCATCAAGCCCTCTGCCAAGTCCTTTTTTTGCCATAACTAACTCCTATCCTTCGCACCGTTGAATTATCTCAAGCGCAACTGCCGAATATGCCGCCGCACCTTTTCCGTTGCGGTCATATTCTGTAATAGCGAGTCCGTGACTCGGCGCTTCACTGATCTTGACACTTCTCGGAATAGGTGTCTTGAAAATCTTGGTGGCGAAGTATTTCTTGATCTCCTCGAGAACCGCGATAGAAAGATTCAATCTTCCGTCAAACATGTTGACCAAAACGCCGAGAAGCTCGATGTCGGGATTATAGAGGCGTTTTATCTGCTTTATGGTTGCCGTCAACTGGGAAAGTCCTTCGAGGGAATAATATTCACAAAGCACGGGGATGATAACGTGTCTTGCAGCCGCAAGAGAGTTGATGGTGAGCAACCCAAGCGACGGAGGACAGTCAATGATGATATAGTCGAACTCATCTTCAGCGCCCGAAATTGCCTTTTTGAGCTTGTATTCTCTGTCGTCTTCGTCAACGAGCTCAAGCTCTGCTCCGACGAGGTTCATGCTCGAAGGGATTATCGAAAGACCTTTCGTGCTCGACTTGAGCGCGACCTCATCCCACCTGTGCCTGCCGATAAGCAGATCGTAGACGCTTGCTTTAACGTCGCGTTTTTTAATGCCGATACCACTTGTAGCATTTCCCTGAGGATCGGAATCTATAAAGAGCACTTTTCTTCCGCTTCTTGCAAGACATGCCGCAATGTTAAGCGCACTCGTTGTTTTTCCGACTCCGCCTTTTTGGCTGGCGAAGCAAATAATCTTTGCTTTATTCATAACTGCCTCTTGAAATTAATTACCGATATTATATCAAACCCTGCTATATAAGTCAATATAAAGGAGAGATTAAGTGTCGATTTTGCGGGAATTTGTTGACAATATTTTTCGTATGAGTTAGAATAACCACAGAAAATATTTTTTGGAGGAATTTTTATGGAACAGATACTCAAAGACCTCTCTGCGCAGGTCGTTCCGCTTGCAAAAAGTCTCATTGCGGCGATAGTCGTTTTCTTCGTCGGCTTCAAGCTCGTTAATTTTGTCGTCAAAAAACTCAAAAACGGCAAAGCGCTCAAAAACATCGACGCTTCCGCGGCAGGTTTTATCTGTAGCTTTATTTCTATTTCACTGAAAATAATCGTAATCGTTTCGGTTATATCAATCCTTGGCGTACCGATGAGCTCGGTCATCGCGCTCGTGGCTTCCGCAGGCGTTGCCATCGGCCTTGCCGTTCAGGGCGCGCTCTCCAACCTTGTCGGCGGTATGATGATTCTTCTTTTCAGACCCTTCCGTGCAGGTGATTATATCGAGTCTCAGGCAGTCGCGGGTACAGTTCGTGAGATTTCGGTCTTCTATACCGTTCTCGTGACCCCCGATAATAAA
>JAZRRU010000001.1:0-17952 GCA_045651025.1 Eubacteriales bacterium | reverse complement strand
CGCGTTATCAGCGCCATAGGCGTAGCCGATACGCAGGAAATATGCCGCATTTTCGACGCCATAAAGAGCAGAAACGGCAGCGCGGCAATGGATATTCTCAATGAGCTTTATATGAACGGCCGCGACGTAGCCTCCGTGCTGGACAGACTTGCCGAGCTGTATCGCGACCTGCTTATGACCCGCCTTGCACCCAAGGGCGGCTCGTCCCTGCTGAAGGGCGGCTTCACCGCTGCCGAACTGGGCGCGCTTGCTCAGGGCGCGGATATGGACCTCGAGGAGGTCGAATCCATCGAGCTTCTTCCTGACGGAACGAAAAAGGTCGTTACCGACAGCGGTGAGCACGTTGCAAAAGCGGTCATCATCGCAACCGGCGCGAAGCACCGTCTTCTCGGTGTTCCCGGCGAAGTTGATCTCGTCGGAAACGGAATTTCGTTCTGCGCGGTATGCGACGGCGCGTTCCACGCAGGCAAGAACATCGCGGTCATCGGCGGCGGCAACTCCGCTTTGCAGGAAGCGATACTTCTTTCCGACCTCTGTGAAAGCGTTACGGTCATCCAGAACCTCGACAACTTCACGGGTGAGAGCCGACTCGTTGACGCACTTATGGCAAAGCCGAACGTAAAGGCGATTTTCGGAACGGTCGTTTCCGAGTTCCTCGCGGAAAACGGCGAGCTCTCGGGACTTATCGCGAAAAAGGTCAGTGACGGAAGCGAAACCAAGATGGACTTCGAGGGCGTTTTTGTTGCCATCGGACTTGCTCCCGACACGCAGATCGTTGACGGACTTGCCGAGAGAGACAGATTCGGTTACGTCGTATCCGACGAAAAATGCCTCACCTCGACCGACGGACTTTTCGTTGCCGGAGACTGCCGTCAAAAAGGCGTCCGCCAGATTGCAACCGCGATCGCAGACGGCGCGACGAGTGCACTTGCCGCTATTTCCTATATTGATAAAAACTAAAAAACGAAAGATGTTGCATCCCCGATGGGAAGCAACATCTTTTTTTCTTATATTATATTAATCTCAGTGTCATGTCCAACAAGCCCGACGAGGAGTTTCTTCAGCTCGGCTTCGTCGTAATATTTCGCGCGGAGTACGACCGTATCGCCGACGTAGAGCTTCTTTTCACCGTTGTTGTCGGTATCTTCCCCGATTTCATCGGCGCGTTTTATGCTGAGGACCGTCGAGGACGAGGGCCACATAATATCGCGGACGGTCTTTCCGACAACGAACGAGCCCTGTGAGACCTTCATTTCGAAGTTCGATATCTTTGCAACCTTGCCTTCATTTTGCGCATGCTCCATATTCTCGAGCGCAAGGTCATAGAACGGAGTCAGGTTGAACGTCTCGGTTATGAACGAAACGGCGAAAATAACGAGAGCGACGTACATAAAGTCGGTAAACTGCAAGGTCAGTTCAACAAAAAGCACTGCCGCAGTAAGTGGCGCACGAAGCGTACCGCCGATGAAAGCGCACATACCGAGAATCACCGCCGTCGCAAAAAGCGACTCGGGCATACCTATCATAACGAGCAATTTCGACGCGAGCGCGGAAAACGCCGCACCGATCGCAAGAGTCGGAATGAATATACCGCCCGTTGCACCGCTGTCGGTGACGAAAAGCATCATCAAAAGTCGCACCGCGAAAAGAATCAAAAGATAGGAAAAAGCCCGTGATTCAAACGCGACCTCGAGAATAGTATCGTGACCGCTGTAAACGGCATCGGAAAAAGTAAATGCGAGAATCCCCGTAACGAAGAAAACGGCAAGCAATTTCACGGTCGGGGTGAGATATTTTTTGTATTTCTTCGTGAGCGAACTCACAAAAGCGATCGACCCGTCGAAAATCGCAACGGCAATAGCGGTAAGCGCGCCGAGAACGAGAAGATATCCGACGTGCGAAAGCTCAAAGCTTTCGAGCTTTCCGATATGCAACATATTCGGATCGACCGAAAATTCCGCACAGAGGAGTCGGTTCACGTAGGTTGCCGTGATAACCGACGAGGAAACCGTCAAAACGAGCATAGGAGTAAAGCGCTTGTGAATTTCCTCGAGCGCAAAAAGTATGCCCGAAAGCGGAGCGCCCGTTGCAACCGCAAATCCCGCGCCCGCACCGCCCGTCATAACGTAACGGTTCCAGTTTGACTGATTTTTCGAGACCTTTCCGCACATCGCACCGAGAGAAGTACCCATCAAAACGGCAGGTCCCTCGCTTCCCACGGGAATCGCGCAGATAAAGCTCAGAACGCTTCCGAAAAACGTCCCGAAAAGAGTCCGCGCCCAACGGAAATCAAGAACTCCGCGCAAAACACCCTCGCTTCGAGGAATACCGCCGCCGCGAACCTCAGGCGCTTTTTTGTGAAGAAACGCCATCGCAAGCGCGCAAACGGCAAGAATCGCAAACGCAAGCGCGATATAGATCGGCTTTTCTTTCGCAAAAGAAAACAGAAAGCGGGAGACCGACTCGGATTTTTTCGCGGCAAGCTTGAAAAGAAAGATCACCGCACCGACCGAAAAACCGCACATTATACCATAGTAAAGACAAGGGAAAACGTTTTTCAGATATTCCCTCTTTTTACATTCGTTCAATTAAAACACCTTCGATTTTCGTTATTTTTATTACATTATAAACAAAATTGAGGATTTGTCGATAGTTTTTTAAGTTTTCCGGCTCTGCTTTCTTCACAAAAAATCGGTCAAAAACAGCGTTTTTTTCTATGTATAATAATAGATTGTAATAAAACAACAAAATCTCTTTTGGGGGTTTGTGCAAATATACAAATTATACTTCACGTAGTGATTAAACATTGACTTTTTTCAATAAAAACATTACAATACACCATGTAAATATTTCATTTTTGATTATAATGAGGAGGAATATTATGAAATTTTCAAAACGCATTTTATCCGTTCTCCTTTCGCTAGTTATGATCGCGGTTATGATCGTTCCCGTCGGAACGATGACTGCATCTGCGGCGATCGCGGGCGGCGGACTTCAGGGTTACACGACCCACGTATACGAGGGCTGTGACCTTTCGTTCTGGAACGTCAACGACAATGACTACGCTAATGGATACGCTACGGACGACTCCGGCGCGGACTATTCGCTCATCGACTTCAAAAGAATGAAAGCCGACGGTTGCGACTTCGTTATTCTCCGTCTCGGTTCCGTTGAAAACGGCGCTAACTACGTTGACCCTCACTTCTATACTTACTACAACATGGCGCGTGAAGCCGATATGGACATCGGTCTTTACTTCTATTCCCACGCGCTTACTTATGCAGGTGCTGCAGCAGAAGCTGAGTTCGTTATCGATATCATCGAAGACGCGGGTATGTACTTTGAGTATCCCCTCTACATCGATATTGAAGAAAAAGACCAGCTCGCTCTTTCAATGGCTTCGATGACCTCCCTCATCAGCGGTTGGTGCGAAACCATGGTCAACAATAACTACTTCCCCGGTATCTATGGTAACTATTCGCTTTGGGAACTCACTTCCAGCGCAATTCTCAACACCTATGACTTCTGGCTTGCATACGTTTCCGATTCCGAGAGCATAAGCTCTTACAACCCCTCGAACACCAACGTAAGCGAAGACTGCTCGATGTGGCAGTATTCCTTCTATGGTTACGGATATGACGGCGTTGGTTATTACAGCAGCTCCGCAGGCGCTGTTTTGCTTGACGTTAACGTCTCCTACAAGGACTATCCCGCAATCATGGCTCAATACGGTTACAACAATATGACCGCAAACAAGGTCGTTTCGAACGGTGCTTCTTACACTGCAGTAAACACCCGCGACGACATTTATGCAGACAACGGGACCAAGCTTACTGACGGGCAAAAGGGCAGTCTCGCCGGCGGCGAATCCGAAAGATACTCCGGCTGGTTCACTGACGAGCTCGAGGTTACCATCGACATCGGAAGCGACTCTTCCTACAACACCTTTAACGTCTATGCAGCGACTAACTCGAGCTGGGGCATTACTTCCGCTCCCACAGGTCTGAAGGTTCTCGTCGGCAACAGCGCAAGCGGCCCCTTCACCGAGGTTGCCGCAACGACGTCCGCAATCGCTACCGCAACGGACAGCACGACCGGCTGGACTACCTACAAGCTCACCGCTTCGATCGATTCTGAAGGCGATGAGATCGCTTCGATCTCCAACCGTTACGTTAAATTCGTTATGACCGCAAAAGATGCAGGCGATACGAACTATCCCGGCGCAGGTCACATCTGGCTCGACGAAGTTGAAGTTTCGTACATCGAAACCGCAAAAGCTGAAACGACCTCGATCATCACCTCTCTCGAATTCGTTACGACCGAAGTTACTCCCGTTAACGGAAGTGCAACCTTCAAGCCCACGCTTTACAGCGTAAACGGCGACACCTCGCTTACCAATCTCGTTTCCTCTTCGATCTATCTCTACACTATCAGCGCTATCGGTGCTGACGACTGGACGGTTTATTCGGGCAACACCTTCGCAGGCAATACTCTCTACGACCTTTACTTCTCTCTCTCCTGCTCGTCTTCCGTAACCTTTGCGGCTGACTGTACCCTTACGCTCAAAACCGCAGACGGTTCTCACGACGCTATTATTTACAGCTACGACGCTTCAAACAACAGCATGGCGTTTGATATTTACTTCAACCTCTCCGACTCTGCTGACGGCACTAACATTTTCATCTCCGGCATCAATAACTCGATCGATGCAGGCGAAGCAAACATCTTTACGCCCTCTTTCGGCACCGTTAACACCTCGAGTGCAAACATCCTTTGGACCGCAAACTGTCTTGCAAAATACGATTCGTCTCTCGGTGCATACGTTGTTCAGAGCATTGAGATTCCCGGTCCTTCGGGCAACACAAATGCGAGCTACACGCTTGCATCGGATGAAATCCTCATCGCAGTTCATGACAGCGAAAGCTCGGACGGCTCGACCGAAAACCGTAACAAGCTCATGACCGTTACTCCCGGTATGGCACTCCAGCTTAACAACGTTAACCTTAGCGATACCTACGTTGGTTCCAACGCTTCGATCACCTTCTACTATCCCACCACGGCTGTTGAATCTCTCGGTGCAAAAGCAAACGCAAGCTCGAACGGTCTCCGTTTCGGTGCTACTTACACGAAGTCGGATTCCAACGGCGTTCTCACCGGTCTCGGCTTCCTTCTCATCTCGGATTACCGTCTCGGCGATAATGAGCTCGACCTCAATTACGCAAGCAACTCGGAAATCGCTTCCTACGTTGTACGCGTTTCCGCTTGCGGTATCGAGGAATATGAAGAAGGCAAGGCGTTCGAAGATTACACGACCTTCACCTTCTACGCAACCGTTCTCGGTCTTGCAAACTACGCAGATCAGGACATCGTTGCAGTTCCCTACGCAACCTACGACACCGGCAAGATCGTTTACGGCGAAAAGATCGTGAACAACCTCAACGGTGTTCTCGCAGGCGAAAGTTCTTTTGAATAATTAAAGCAACGCAAAAACGGACTCGTTTTCACGAGTCCGTTTTTTGTTATTTTTTTGCCTCAACGACGGTTATGTTTTGAACCTCAATTCCGGTTTGTTCAAAAACGATATCGGTTATTTGAGTAAGCGCGTCGTCTTCAAGACCGCTTGCGTTCACAACGATGGAGCATTTCTCCCCGCTGATTACCGCAACGCATTCGGCGATGCCTTTTGCTTTTATGAGCGTCTCGATGTTTGCCTCGGCGGTCATCTCATCGGCGATTGCGGCAATCGAAGAAAGTGCATCCTCTTTCGCATCGGGAAGTGTATCGGGATTTGCTGCAATCTCGTTAAGTACCTCAAGCGCGGAATCACGAACCTGAGTGCGGTTTATTATCGACATCGCAAAGAAATCGTCCTCGAGCTGTGACGCACCCGTATTCTTGTCGGGAGTTTCGCCTTTTTGGTTCGATGCATTCTCGTCGCTCGCGCTTGCATCAACGAGGAGAGTGTTGCCGAGCACGCGGTTACCCTCTTCGCCTGCGATCTGCTCGGAGTTTCGGTTAACGAGCGAGCTCACAAAAACGGCGACGCAGATAAGCATCACGCAACCGACGGTGAGGAACGCTTTTGTCCCGATCATTTTCTTGAAGTCGAGGTCAGCCACCTTTCTTTTAAGAACCTCGTATTTTTGTTTGATGTCCATTGTTGCCCTCCGTAAAATATGATTTTTATGTTTGAACGCTTATTCGATTTGATTTTATATCGAACAGAGCGCATATAAGGTCGATTATTCTCCGTTGTGTTTCATAAGTAGCGCCCTCGCAGACGACCGCAACGCCCGCGATTTTCGGCATCGTTTCCTCGACGAGGAGAGGCGTTTCTCCCGATTCGCCGTCGGCAAGAACGATCGTCTTGTCGATCTGTTTTGAATCGCTTTGCTCTTGAACGTGCTGGTCTGTCGCATAAATATATCGATAGCCCGTCTCGAGAGTTATGAAAACCGAGCAGGAATCAACCTCAGGCAGGTTTTCGATGAGCTTTTTTGCCTTTGATTCAAGTTTTTCGCAATATTCCTCCGACGTCAGCCGTTCTCCGTGTGTTGCGACGGGTTCTTCTGCTTTTTCCGACGGAAGCAGGAGCAAAGACACGCCTGCGAGCAGACCGATAAGCACAAAAATTCCGCTTCTCGTTCCGAGGAGTTTTTTTAATTTTTGAACGTAATTTTCAACCTTCAACTATTTCCACCTCACCGCCGAGCGTTTCCGCAAGATACGCAGTCACGTCGTTTTTTCTTTTCAGGTTTTCGTTATCGAGGAAAACGCGGATGAATTCAATGACGGGTTCATCCTGCGCCCAATCTATTTTTATGTCACAACCGACTGTATTTATGCCGAATTTCGAAAAAACAATTTCGCTGATATACGCCTCCGTCCGTTCTTCCGCGATTTCGGTCGCAAGGGGATAAAGCCCCTCGCTCGTTTCGGGGAAACTTTCGGAAAAACCGTTATTTGAATCAAAATAATCCGAAAAGTCTACGTTCCTTAACGCGCTTACAATCACGCAAACACAAACGAGAGAGGCGATATATTTCAGATATTTTTCAAACCCGCCGACCGAAAGCGCCGAGCATATCGCACCGCAGACCGACGTAACGAGCAGAGTATAGAAAAAGCCGTTCATCCGACCACCCCCGTCTTAATGAACACCGCAAGCGCGATGATAGACACCGAGCCCGCGCCCGCTACGAGCGCAAGCAACACGTTGAGCACACCGCAGAGGTCATAGAGCAACGCGCTTTCTCTATCGCATCCGAGCATTTTTGCGGTTATACCGCAGAGCAGAAGCATCAGCTTGTTCAGCACGACGACGATCAACGGCGGGAGCACGGCAGATAGAATTATCACAACACCTACAACTCCCACCGTGCCCTTCAGAACCGAAACCGACGCCATCACCGTACGCGAGGCATCTCCGAGCATATTTCCTATTACAGGGACGAAAACGCCTGTCGCGAACTTTACGCTCCGCGTCACAAAGGTGTCGCTTGCCGACGCAACGGCGGTCTGGAGATAAAGCGCGAAGCCGAGAAGCGAAAAGAGAAACGCCATGACCGTCGTCGAGGTGTTTTTTACGAGGTTCGTGACCGAGCTCATATTTATGCTGCCGGGGATGGCACCCGTGAGGCAAAGCGCAAAGGATATCCGAAGAAGCGGAAGAAGAACCTTACTGCAGAGCGTTGATATCACAGTCAAAAGCATCAGCAATCCCGAAGAGGATGCCGCCGAGACGGCAGGGCTTCCGCCGAAGACGTAGAGTGACGCCGTTACGGGCAGAAGCGAGCTCACGGCGAGGGAAAGCGATTCCATCGAGGCGGTGATATAGACGAAAAGGTTGTAGAGTATTCGATAAGATACACCCGAGAGAACAAGCACGGAGACGTAGGCGCAGACGTTATCAAGCGCTTCGCTCCCGCCGAACTTCATCGAGTTCATCACGCAGGTCAAAAGAATGATACCGACCACCGCGCCGAAGCTCTTCATCACGGAGATGCCGTTTTTTGAGAACGCGTCGCTTATTATCATCATCGTTTTTTCGAAAACGTTTATGTTTTTATCGCCCGAGAGCTCGTCCGAGGTAACAAAATCGTTTTCCAGCCCGTCTACCCCCGCCTCCTCGGCGATGCTCTCGGTACGCTCGTCGGAATAAGCACCTGCGCGTAGTGAAAAGCAGGGGGAAACGAGAAAAACGACGGTCAAAACAAAAAGAATTTTTTTCATCCGAACATATCCTTTGCGATTTCAAAAAGCTGGCGCACTATCGGCAAGCTGATCAAAACGATCCCGAATTTTCCCGCAAGCTCAACGCGTGTAGCAAGCGTATTCTCGCCGCAATCACGGCAGATATCCGCACTCATACGGCAGCAAAGCGAGATTGCCATCGCTTTTAGCATCAAAAGAAAATACCCCTCTGCGCCTGTTTCCGATGCCGCGGTTTTGAGAAAAGAAACAAAGGGTGATATCCCCTTCGCTATATAGATGAATATCAAAACGCCCGTGATCGCAACGGAAATCGACGCAAGCTCGGGGCGGAGATGGCGCAGAGTTGCGATCATGCACGCCGAGGCAACGGCAAAACCGCATACAACAAAGGGGCTCACAGTCCGAAAACGCTTTTAAGCGTTGAGAAAAGCGAGCTGATCTCTTTTGAGAGCATAAGCATTACGATCACGACACCCGCGACCGTCACAAAAGTTGCCTGCTCGTCGCGACCGCTTTTTTGTAATATCTGGCAGGCAACGCTCACGACAAGTCCGATGCCCGCAATTTTTAATATCAAGGTGATTCCCAAAATTTTCGTTTCCTTTCATTAAAGAAGAATTATCGTTGTCAGCGCGCCGAAAAGCAAGCAGACGGTTTTTAACGTTTTCTTTTTCGTCGGGACCTCGTTTTTCAGTTTTTCGCGTCTTTCGGTGAGTACGGAGAGCGTGAAGTCGATTTTTTTCAGTTGCTCGTCAAGCGTAACCGTCCCGAGTTCGGTGAAAAAGCGAATTATTTCCGTAGCGATATCTTCATCGAGCGAAAAGCTTGAAAGCGCACGCTCGATATCGGAACGCGTTCTGCTTTGCCTTCGGCTCATTACTTCGAGAAAACCCGTTTCTTCAAGATACTTATTTGAAAATGAGGAAAATATTTCGTAGATCGGGGTACGCTCGTACGATATACGCCGTTTCATGAGGTTCAGAAGTTCGATCAACGAATCGACCGACGTGAGCCGTTCTTCCTCGTCACGGCCGAGCTTCAGGCCGAAAAAGTAACACCCGCAGACGAAAAGCATCGCACCGAGCCATTTCATAAAAATTCCTCCGTAGCGTAAACGTTACATTTATACCCGCCGTCATAAGTAAGCAGGACGCAAAGCGGAAACACGCCGTTTTTTATCAGCTCTTTCATTCTTCCGCGTTTGAGAAGCTCGTCGGGGCGGTTACAGTGCGCGGACGCGACAAGCGGAACTCCGCTGTTTTGTGCCTCGAGAACCGACTCGGTCTCATGCGCGCTGATTTCGTCGCAGATGATGACCTCGGGCGACATCGTGCGTGTAAGTAAAGTTATCGCCTCGCTCTTTTGCATTCCCGAAAGTATATCAAGCGTTCCGTGAGTTTTGAGTCCGACCGAAATCTCGCTCCGCTCATCCGCGATCGCGACGCGCTTCGCTGCGATTCCTTTCCCCGATGCGAGAAGATATGCGACACTTCGGAGAAAGGTCGTCTTTCCGTACGCAGGCGGTGAGCAGACGACCGTTCCGCGTATTCCCTCTTTTGAGAAGCGTTCGACGAGCGGGCTCGCACAATTTTCGATAAATCGGTGAACACGCAGATTCAGCGACGTTATCTCGGAAAAGCCCTTGGTTCTTCCGCCCTGAACGTTCGCGCGGCCGCAGACACCTGCCCGTCCGCCGACAGAAAGCGGGATGAACCCCGAGGAAACGAACTCGTCGAAGCTGTAAAGCGAGCCGTCGGTAAGGCGTTTTACCGTCTCGTCGATTTCCACGTCGGTTGCACGCAGAGCCGATTCAAGCGCGCAAATCCGTCCATGCTCGTCGAAATACAGGTTTTTCATTCCCGCCGTCAGCGAAACGACACCGTTACGCCGAAGCCGTATTTCGTTCACGTCATTCAGTATCCCCTCGGGGAGAGAGGAAAGTGCAATCGATATTCGCAACGGCAGATATCGGAAAAGCTTTCCTATCGAGGAATCAGTCATTTTTCACACGCAACCTTTTTAACAACGTTTTCATTCGCTCAAAGGCGAAAAGCATCAGCATAAGCGCAAACACGCCGATGTAAATACACGTTCCCGACGCGGCGTTTGCAACCGCACCCGATAGAGAAAGACGGCCGAGGAAGAACCGCGCGGCGAATCCGCCCGACAGAGCGCAAAAAAGAGGCAGAATAACGTCGGTCCGCCATCTAGGTCCGACTCCCGTCGCTTTGAACAATCGGCGGCGGCAGAGCACGTAGGTGAACGTGTTTGAAATTACGAGTAACCAGAGATAACCGTTCTCACCGCTTTTTGTGACGAACGTGAGTATGAGTATGACGCGCAGGAGAGAGTTGTAGACCGTAAATTTGAGCGTCTGCACCTGCTCGCCGATTGCTTTCAGAAGTCCGTCGGAGACCGTCTCGACATACATGAACGGCGTCACGAGCGAAAGTATTGCGATTGCTTTTTCGGTATTTTCACCGGGGTAAAAAGCCGAGCCGATCTCTGCCGGAAGGAAGAAAAACAGTCCACCGACAGCAATCGAGATCATCGAAACGAACGACATCAGCGAGGATATCCGCGAGTTAAGATACCTTCGGTCTGGGAGCAGGTTGAGTCGGCTTATTTCAGGCGTGAATACCGAAACCATGCTCGCAAGAAACGCGAACGGAAAAAAGAGTATCGGAATTACCATTCCGCGTATCATACCGAACTGGGAAAGCGCATACCCGCGGTCGCCCGAATAACTCTCGAAAACATACGGAATCAGCAAAGTTTCCGCCGTATGAAGAATACTCGTCACATAGACCGAAAGCGAGATCGGAACCGTCACGTTCACGAGAGCGCGCATATTATCGCGTCTCGATTCGGTCGGGAGACCTGTTTTCGCCTCTCTTTTTTTCGGAATCGCGCGGAACAGGAAAAGGTAAGTAAAAGAGCACGCCTCGGAAACGGTAACACCCATAACTATCCCCGTACAGAGCGTCCCGATATCGTCGGTTTTTGAAAAAATTACGTTAAGAAATACCGCGATGACCGAGATTTTTATTATTTGCTCAAAAAGCGATGCCGATGAGGTTATCGTGACCTTCTGCTTGGCGATGAACCATCCCTTCAGGCACGCCGCAAACGCCATGAACGGCATACTCAACGCAAGAATACGCAACGGAGTTCCGCATCGGATATCAAAAAGGAACTTTTCCGCGATCACGTCCGAGAAAAACAGCATTACGAGCGTTGCAACCGCACTTATGACCGCAGAGGCGAAAAAGGAATTTTTCATTAGTAAGTCGGCGTCCGAATTGCTCCGAAGGTCTTTTTCGGCAACGAGGCGAGACACCGAGACGGTGAATCCTGCCGTCGCGAACGTCGAAAACATCGTATAAACGCTCATAATGAGCTGATAAAGCCCCATTCCCTCGCTTCCGATACGCGAAGAAAGGAAGAGGCGTAGAAAAACTCCGAGAAGCTTGTTTATGAGCGAAAACGCAGTCATCGCCGCCGCGCCTTTTATTAGTACTCCTGCTTTTGCTTTTATCGTTTATCACTCCTTTGTTTGAATGTATGATGAAAAGCGCAAAAAAAGAACCAAGCTCGGCTTGGTTCTTTTTCAGGAGAGATTATGAAAGGATTTTGAAAAGCTTAATTTTCAGTAGTTACCTCGAACTTATATCCGACGCCCCAGATCGTCTTCAGCGTCCAGGTCTCGGAAGCGTTCTCGAGCTTTTCGCGGAGACGCTTGATATGAACGTCAACGGTACGGCTGTCGCCAAGGTAATCAAAGCCCCAAACCTTGTCAAGAAGCTGGTCGCGTGTGAAAACGCGGTTATAGTTCGAAGCAAGGAAATAGATAAGTTCGAGCTCCTTCGGGGGAAGATCAACCACCTTTCCGCGAACCTTGAGTTCATATTTCTGAAGTGAGATTTCAAGATTTTCGAACTTGATGAGCTCGCCGTCGGAGGAATCCTGCTTTGCGTAACGGCGCAATACCGCCTTTATACGTGCAAAAACCTCCTTCATATCGAACGGCTTCACGATATAATCGTCCGCGCCGAGCTCGAGTCCGAGAACTTTATCGATCGTTTCGCCTTTTGCGGAGATCATGATGATCGGCTTCGAGGAATGCTCGCGGATCTCACGGCAAATCTGCCATCCGTCCTTTTTCGGGAGCATTATATCAAGAAGCACTAAGTCGGGTTCATACATACGGAAAGCGGAAACGCCGGCAACGCCGTCGTTCGCGGTTTTTACTTCATATCCCTCTTTTTCGAGGTACATCTGAAGCAAATTGCAGATATTTGTATCGTCGTCGATGACGAGAATTTTCGTAGCCATGGCTTTACCCCTTTTCTTTAACATTTATATTTTTAACATAAATTTCTCTTTGTGTTTTTATTCTACCTCTTTTCGCTTATTTTGTCAAGTGTTTTCGTGCTATATTTATATTGGCGTTAATAATTTTCGTTTTATTTGTGTTAATCGAAATTACATATTGCATATTTTTCGACAATGAGGTATAATGATGCTGTATAATTATCCAAGGAGATTTTTGAATGAAACTCGGTATAGTCGGCTTGCCGAACGTCGGCAAGAGCACGCTTTTTAACGCTTTGACAAAAGCAGGTGCAGAAAGTGCCAATTACGCATTTTGCACCATAGACCCGAACGTCCGTGTCGTTCCCGTTCCCGACGAACGGCTTGATAAGCTCGCAGAAATTTACAACCCGAAAAAGCTCACGAGAGCAACCGTCGAATTCGTTGACATCGCAGGTCTTGTAAAAGGCGCGGCTAACGGCGAAGGGCTCGGAAACAAGTTCCTCTCGCACATCCGCGAGGTTGACGCTATCGTTCACGTGGTACGTTGCTTCGGCGGAAGCAAGATCATCCACGTTGAGGATTCAGTCAACCCCGTCCGCGACGTCGAGACGATCAACACGGAGCTTATCCTTTCTGACATAGAAATGCTCGAGCGCCAGATCGACAAGCTCACGAAGCAAGGCAAGGGCGACAAGAGCGCGCTCGTTGATGCAGAGATTCTCAAAAAGGTCTGTGCAGAGCTCACAAAGGGCGTCTGCGCAAGAAACGTCGAGCTTACCGAATCGGAAGCAGAGGTTCTCGCGACGGTTCCCCTTCTCTCGGGGAAACCGGTCATATATTGCGCGAACATCGCGGAGGAAGACCTTGCAAAGGATCCCGAGGAAAACGAATATTACTGTGCACTTAAAGAATTCATAAAAGGTGAAGACGCAGAGATCATCGCTGTTTGCGCCGAAACCGAGGCAGAGCTCGGCGAGCTCGACGAGGAAGAACAGAAGGCGTATCTCGACGACCTCGGCGTTACCGAAACGGGACTCGCGAAGCTCATCAAGGCTTCCTACGCATTACTCGGACTCATTTCGTTCCTCACGGCAGGCGAGCCCGAGGTTCGCGCTTGGACGATCAAAAAAGGAACGAAAGCCCCCGGCGCGGCAGGTAAGATCCACACAGACTTCGAACGCGGTTTTATCCGTGCGGAGGTCGTACCGTACGAAACGCTCATCGAAAAGGGCTCGCTCGTTGCCTGCAAGGAAGCGGGACTCGTACGAAGCGAAGGAAAAGAATACGTCATGCACGACGGCGATGTGGTTCTTTTCAGATTCAACGTTTAATATTAATTGAAATAAAGAGAGGAGCACAAAATGAAACTCACAACAAAAGTACTTGCAGTACTTATCGCAATCCTTTGCATCTTCCCCCTTTGCTTGTTTTCTGCTTCAGCAAGCACCAGAACCCTTATTGCAAGTGGTTTTAACGTCGAAAGAGGTTCGGGCGATCTTATCATCTACACTTCCGAATACGGCGAAACCACCCGCACCAACGACTACGGTTACGAAATCGTAGTTGTCGACAACATCATAACCAAGTTCGGCGCAACCGGCAACAACGAAATCCCCGAAAACGGATTCGTTATTTCCGGTCACGACCACGAAAACGAAGGCAGATCAAACGCATACTGGCTCAGCAGATACGTCGAATATCTCAACCTCCGTTACGCTTATTACCTCCCCGACGGAACGCTTACCTTCTCCAGCGAGGCGTTGGATGTCGGCATGTTCTACACCGTCGAGAAGGAATACACCAAATACAACGGCCCCCGCGATGCAGAGACAATCGTTGTTTACAACACCCTCGGCATGTACACCGGCACGAACGATTGGGGTTTTGAAATCGTCTGTGAAGGCGGTGTTATCACGAAAATCGGCGGCAACAACAACGTCGTTCCGAACGTAACCGGAAGCTTCGTCGTTTCCGCTCACGGCACCAAGGCAGATTGGCTCAGACAGAACGCTCAGCTCGGTATGGAAGTTTTCTTCGATACCAACAAGAAGATCATGTACATGGCTTACACCGAGGATTCCGCCATCAGAGGTATGGAGCTCGAGGTTAAGTCCATTTGGGCCGAATACAACAAAGCAGTTTCTAACTTCGACTACTTTGATTACAACGCGGCAAAAACCGCAATCGAAGGACTTGAAAAACAGCTCAAGGATATCAAAGCCGACTACGACAAAACCGGCGATTCCGAAAAGCTCCAGAAGGATTTTTACAGCTTCAGCGCATCCGCAAATAGCGTAAAGCTCCTCGTTTGCGAAAGCAAACCCGTCGAGTTCCGTTCCGCTTGGATCAGACCTCACCAGACCACTGTTGAAGAAGTTGAATCTATCGTTCAGGAGCTCTACGAGGGTGGTATCAACACCATCTGCGTCGAAACTCTCTACGACAGCTGTATGATCATGCCCATGCCCGAAGACAGTCTCTTCGAGCACAACCCGAAATTTGAGGGCTTTGACGTTCTCAAGGCATACATTGACTCCTGTCACAAGCGCGGTATGGAGCTTCATGTCTGGATGCCCGTATTCTACGTTGGCGACGGCGGCTCGAAGAACGTTCAGCGCAGTGTTGGTATGAAGCGCCGTGATTGGCTCAGCGTCAGCAACCTCGGCACCACCACTCAGCACACCGACGGCTACGTTATGCTCGACCCCACGAACTATGAGGTTCACGACTTCCTCGCAGAATCCTACAAATACATTCTCGAAAACTACGACATCGACTCGCTCCAGCTCGACTACATACGCTACTTCACCCGTACCGAAACGCTTGATATGGGTTACAACAAAGCAACTCTCGACGCTTTTGAAGCAAAATACGGCGTACGTCCCGAATACAACCCCATGGAAAGCTACTGGGTTGACTGGGTTCAGTTCAGATGCGACTACATCTCCAAGTTCGTTCTCCGCATAAAAGAGCTCATCGATGAAGTTGCTCCCGACGTTCTCCTCGGCGCAGACGTTGTTCCCGACCCGAGAGAATCGGTCAACTACAACTATCAGGAATATTGGCGTTGGCTCGACAGCGGTTGGCTTGACATCGTTTATCCCATGGCATACAACAGCGCTTATCACTCCGCTATCCCCGGTCAGGTAGAGGCGGCAGGAAACGACGTTTTTGTTGCGGTTGGTCTCGGTATCTATGAGGAACAGTACTTCGCTCAGGATATGCAGGATCAGGTCAAGCAGAACATCGCGTTGAAGACCGACGGTTCCGCTTTCTTCGAAGCAACCTACTATCTCAACAAGGTTACCGGTAAGCTCCTCACCAACGGTACGTTCCGTACCCCTGCGATCACGCAGACTCTTGACGTTGTAAAGGCATCGAAGGCACAGATTGAGTTTGCAAAAGGCAGAATCAACGACATCCTCGTTCCTCTCAAGGCGATGTCCGCAGACGATGCATCGGCAATCGTTTCCGCGCTCGACGCACTTTCGGCGACCTTTACCGAGAAGGATTACAACACCGAAAAATATGATGCTGTCAAGAAGCTCATCGAAGACGCGAACCTCGATCCCGTCGCAAGAGAGCGTATGCTCACCGATATCAACACCTCCATCAAGGCATACGCAGTCAACAGCAAGGTGATCGACTTTGCGGCTGAAAAATTCACCGTTCCCGAAGCTCCCGTAAAAGAAGATGACCCCTCCACTCCCGACGAATCCGTTACCTCCGAAAAGGACGACGATTCTGACAAGGACGACGTTTCTGACAAGGATGATGATTCCGATAAGAAATCGAACAAGAAGGACAACACGAACCTTTACTGGATCATCGGCGGCGCAGTTGCTCTCTTGATCATCGTTCTCGCTGCTGTTCTCTCGCTCAAAAAGGATTCCAAGAAAGCTCCCGCAGTAGTTGAAGCTCCTGCTGAAGAAGCTCCCGCTGAAGAAGCTCCTGCTGAAGAAGCTCCTGCTGAAGAAGCGAACGAAACCGAAGAATAATCGAAATAATCCACATAAGCAAAACCCCCGTTCCGAAATCGGAACGGGGTTTTCTTATACAAAAACCCACCCGCAAGGCGAGTGGATTTTCATTTACTTATTACGTTTTACGAGATAAGAAACAAAGGATGCGATGCCGTAGATCGTGAAGAATATGATTGTCGCGAAGAACAGCAATATAATCCATGCGCTCGCTTTTGCTTCGGACGCACCTGCATGAAGCACGTAGACGCAAGCCATCGCAGAAACGTAGTTCACGAGGATGTGGAGCGAACGCTTTGCCGCAGAGGAAAGCTTTTCTGCTCCGAGTATCAAAAACGAGAATCCGTAAACGGCAGAGTACAACGCGATCGCGAAATTATTTCCGAGAAGTCTCGACGCAAACGCGCTGTTGTCCGCGATAACCGAGGTTCCCGCAGGCGTGACAGACATGCCCATGGCAACGAACGCAAGCCAGAGGAAGCTCAAAACGGCATAAGCCGCACAAGCGCGGAATCCGCATTTTATGAGGTTGGTTTTCTTATCGTTCATTAGCGGATGAATCCGTTGGTCTTTTCGGTGAGGTTCGAGGGATCGGTCGAAGCAACGATTACACACTGAATCTTATGTTCAGAGGTGATCTTTTCAACCTTGAGAACGAACTCTTCAAACGCTGCGATATCATCGCCGCAAATCTTGAGAGCGCTGTCAATGAAAATTTCGGTGATGTCATAGTTGCCTGCGAGCATACCGCAAACAAATCCGTAAAGTTTATCAGCGTCATCAACGCCATATTCAAGAGCGTCAACCAAACGAGCGTGATACTTGATATCAAAAGTGAGTTTTCTACCACATTCGATGCAGATTACAACACCGCTGGTTTCTTTGGATGCTCTGTTGACTTCTTCAATAAGAGTCTTGGTTTTTCCGGTTCCTTTTACTCCGACAATAAGCTGCATAATAAAACTCCGTTCTTCCGGCATAGTAAATTTTTTGCAACCGCCGTGCGTGCCGGATGCATCAACGGTTTCGTCTGTTATTATTTTACTTTATTTCGATTCAAAAATCAATAGGATTTGATCATATTGAATTAATTTTTTTAATAAGCTCGTCTTTCCCCTCTTCGTAACCGGGTTTTCCGAGGAGCGCGAACATATTTTTCTTATATTCTTCGACTCCGGGCTGGTCAAACGGGTTCACTCCGAGAATATAACCCGAGATCGCGCAAGCCACGAACAGGAAATAGATCAAACCGCCGAGGGAGTAAGCGTCTTTTCCGCCGAAATCGACGATAAGACTGTCCGTACCGCCCGAACGATGTGCAAGAAGCGTTCCAAGCATTGCTTTTTGGTTTATCTCATCCATCGTAACGCCTGCGAGCAAGTTAAGACCGTCGCCGTTATCCTCATCAAAAGATATCTGGGGCCAGTTAGCCTCGTATTTA